>DASXKG010000368.1:0-2370 GCA_036496965.1 Variovorax sp. | reverse complement strand
GGCGCCTCGGCTCTGCGGCGCCTCTACATCGACTTCCTGGAAATCCTTCCGATCGAAGGCTTGCTGTAGGGTCTCACCACCCGGCGAGCGCCACCACCCGAGAGACTCATGACCACCTCACCGCCCACCCCTCGCCGAGCGCATTCGATGCCTGACGGATTGGATCAACTCATCGCCCTGGCGGCTGCCCGGCCGCTGGATCCTGCCTGCGGCGAGTTCTACTTCCTGCGCCATGGCCAGACCGAATGCAATGCACGCCAGATCTTCCAGGCGGCGGACGAGCCGTTGAGCGCGCTCGGCCTGCAGCAGGCGGCACGCGCCGCCGAACTGCTGGCCAAGGTGCCGATCCGAAGCATCCTGTGCAGCGACGTGCAGCGCGCCCTGACCACCGCGCAGGTCGTCGCGGCGCCTCACGGGATCGCGCCGCTGCTGCTGCAGGAGTTGCGCGAGCGCCATTTCGGCGCCCTCATCGGCACCTCTTCCGCCCACATCGACTGGGCCGGCGAGCCCGAAGGAGGCGAGACGCTCCTGCAGTTCGTCACGCGCAAGCGTGCCGGCCTGGCGCTGGCACTGGCGCAGCCCGCGCCGGTGCTGGTGGTGGCGCACGGCGGATCGCTCTTCGTGCTGGCGGCCTTGCTCGGCGTGCCCGTCGACCTGGGCCTGATGGGCAATGCACAGCCCTTGCGCTTCGAGAGGATCGGCCCCAACTGGCGCGTCACATCGCTGCTGCCGGCGCAGCAGATCGACGGCGGCGCCGGCGTGGCCTGAATGTCGCCCCCACGCTCCCGACTTCGTGCGGCCCGCCCAACCACCCAACCCTGAGAATGCAAGCCCCATGGACTTCAAGGACTACTACAAGGTGCTCGGCCTGGAGCGCGGCGCCTCGGAAGACGAGGTGCGCAAGGCCTACCGCAAGCTGGCGCGCAAGTACCACCCGGACGTCAGCAAGGAAGCCGACGCCGAGCAGCGCATGCGCGACATCAACGAGGCCAACGACGTGCTGCGCGACAAGGAAAAGCGCGCCGCCTACGACCAGCTGGCCGACCACGTGGCACGCGGCGGCAGCCCGGACGGCGCGTTCCAGCCGCCGCCCAACTGGGACGAAGGCTTCGAGTTCCACCGCGGCCCGAACGCCGGGCCGGCCGACCATGCGGACTTCAGCGAGTTCTTCTCCTCGCTGTTCGGTGCGGCCGAACGGCGCGGCGCCGAGCGGCGCAACTACCGCGCCCGCGGCGAGGACCACCATGCGGCCATCGAGATCGCGCTGGAAGATGCCTTGAATGGCGCCGAGCGCGAGATCACGCTGCGCGCGCAGGAAATCGATGAACAGGGCCGCCCGCAGCTCAAGACCCGGACCCTGAGCGTGAAGATCCCGGCGGGCGTGCATCCGGGCCAGTACATCCGGCTGGCCGGCCAGGGCATGCCGGGGCATGGCGGGGAGCCGGCCGGCGACCTTTACCTCGAAGTGCGCATCGCGCCGCACAAGCTGTACCGGGTGGAGGACCGCGACCTCTACATGAACCTGCCGATCACGCCGACCGAAGGCGCGCTGGGTGCCCAGGTGAAGGTCCCCACGCCGGCAGGCGGCGTGGTCGAGGTCACGGTGCCGCGCAACGCCCGCAATGGCCTGAAACTGCGCCTGAAGGACCGCGGCCTGCCCGGCAAGCCGCCCGGCCATCTCTACCTGATCCTCGAGATCGCCCTGCCGCCGGCGGACACCGACGCCGCGCGCAAGGCCTACGAACAGCTGGCGCAGGCGGTGCCTTTCGACCCGCGCCGCCACCTCGGAGTCTGACGACCATGAATTCCGTCTCCATCACCACCACGACCACCACCGTGATCGGTTCCCACCCGCTTGCCGCCAGCGAACTCGCGCATGCCTGCGGCGCGCAGCTCGACTGGGTGGCGCAGCTGGTCGAAGTCGGCATCATCGAATCGCGCACGCCGGCCGCGCGGCCGGACGACTGGCGCTTCCACGGCAGCGACCTGCAGTGCGCGCTCGAAGCGCGCCGGCTGGAACGCGATTTCGGGGTCGGGCTCGATGCAGCCGCCCTCATCCTCGATCTCGAGCACGAGGTGCGACGGCTGAAAGGCGTGCTGCGGGCGCAGGGGCTGGCGCGCGAGATCTGAGGAGGCGCCCGGCGCCCTCAGAGGACGCTGGTCAAGACCTCAGTCCTCCACCATGCCCGTCGCCTTCACCACGCCGCCCAGGCGGGCACGCTCTTCACCGACGAACTGGGTGAAGGAGGCGCGGGTGCCGCCGACGGGCTCGATGCCGACTGCCTTCAGCCGACCGGCGATCTGCGGATTCTTCATGGCGGCGTCGACCGCCGCGGCCATCTTGTCGAGGATCGCGTCAGGTGTTCCGCG
>DASXKG010000367.1:0-1719 GCA_036496965.1 Variovorax sp. | reverse complement strand
GCGGCGCGCATCTTGCGCACCAATTCCAGCTCGGACTGGAAGTCCACGTAGTGCGGCAGCTTCAGGTGCTGGACGAAGCCCGATGCCTCCAGGCTGTCGCTGTGCGACAGCACGAACTCCTGCATCTGCGCGGGCGACTCGACCGCTTCGCCGAGTTCGTCGGCGCGCAACGCGCGATCGACCAGGCTCATCGCCAGGGCCTTGCGCTCGTTGTGCCCGAAGGCAAGTCCGTAACCGCGCGTGAACTGTGGCGGTTCGGTCTTGCTGCCGGCAAACTGATTGACCATTTCGCACTCGGTGATCTCGATATCGCCGATCGAGATGGTGAATCCCAATTCCTCCGGCACCAGCTCCAGCGCCACGCTGCCGAATCGGATTTCACCGACGAAGGGATGCGTGTGCGCGTATCCGCGCTGAGTGGAATACGCCATGGCAAGGAGAAAGCCCTCGTCGCCGCGCGCCAGATTCTGCAGGCGCGTCGCGCGGTCGGCCGGAAAGCGCAACGGCTCGCGCGTCAGGTCTGCCGGCTCAGGATCGCCCGGCGGCGTCGAGCGGGTTTCGATCAACTTCTCGTGGTTGAGCAGGTCCACCACGCGCGGCGTCAGCGCCAGTTGCTCGTCGTCGGAACCTGTCGGCACGGGACTCTGCGCGGGCGGCTGTCCGTCGGCCAGGAGGCTGAAGTCGAGCAGACGCTGCGTGTAGTCGTAGGTCGGTCCGAGGACCTGGCCGCCGGGCAGGTCCTTGAAAGTGGCCGAGATGCGACGGTCGAGGCGCATGTGCGCAGTGTCCAAGGCACTGGTGGTACCCAGCCTGGGCAGCGTCGCGCGGTAGGCGCGCAGCAGGAAGATGGCTTCGACCAGATCACCTGAAGCCTGCTTGATGGCGAGCGCGGCGAGTTCCGGGTCGTACACGGAGCCCTCGATCATCACGCGGTCCACCGCCAGCTTGAGCTGCGTGCGAATCTGGGCTACCTCGAGCTCGGGCAGCGTGCGGTCGCCCCTGCGCTGCATGGCCAGAAGCCGGTAGCTGTTGACGATGGCGGCTTCTCCGCCCTTGACTGCGACATACATGTTCAGGCCTTCGCGGATGGCTCGACCTGTGTCGTGCGGGGCAGCCCGACGACATGCCGTGAGCTTGCCAGCAGCACATCGACGCCGCATGGAAAGAGGGCGTGGTTGGCGGCCCAGTGCAAGGAAAAAGCGGCCGGCAGGCCATGGACGGCAAGCTGGGTCGCGCCGGCGATGCCGGGACCGCGCAGCGTCCACCTCTGGCCGGCAGCGCAGGCCTCTTCGTCGCTTGCGAATGCCTTCATGTCGATCACGCAGGTCGTGGAGGTGTCAGGATAGGACTGGCTGCCCTGCGCGAATGCGTCGAGCGGCGGCAGTTCTCCGGGGCCTTCGGCAATCCACGCAAACTGGGCCTGCCGAGGGTCGTTCACGATGGAACAACCGGTGTGAAAGCGCAGCCATGCCGGCGCGTCGCTGGCTGCCAGCGTCGGCGATACCCAGAGTCGACTGTCGGCGTCCATGAGGGCCAGCAGCAGGCCGGCAGATGCCGCATTCCCCCGACTCGGAACCTGCGCATCGTGTGCGACCTCGACAGGCCGGCCGGGATGCGAAAGCGCCTGCAGGACAGCGCGAAACACAGCCTGGCTGCCATGTGCTTCATCCGTGAAGCCTGCGCCGAGGGTCGACAGTTCCATTGCGTTCATCCCCTGGC
>DASXKG010000366.1:0-7651 GCA_036496965.1 Variovorax sp. | reverse complement strand
CTTCATGCGCAGCACGATGTTGTTGAAGTCGCGCGTCGGATTGGCATGCTTCACGACCTCCGACACGGTGAAGCCGTAGCCGGGCAGTTCGGTCGCGAGCAGTTGCGCCGTTCCGGTGCCGAACAGCGACTCCTCGTGGATGATCATCACTGTCTTGGCCGGGCTGCCCGCGGCCTTGTTCAGCACCAGCAGGTTGGCCATTGCGACTTCGGTCGACTTCTTGTAGCCGGGGCCGAAGCGGAAGGTGTTCTTCAGGCCGCGCTCCACGATCTGGTCGGCCACGCCGACGTCGACCACGTGCGGCAGGTTGTACTTGGCCGCCGCCTGCGTGGTCGCCAGGCAGATCGCCGAGGCGAAGGCGCCCACGATGGCCGAGACGCCGGCCTCGTTCATCTTCTCGACCTCGGCCGCGCCGGCCTGCGGCTGGGATTGCGCATCGCCGAGCAGCGGCTCGATCTTCGCGCCGCCCAGCGACTTGATGCCGCCGGCCTTGTTGATGTCCTCGATCGCCATCAGCGCGCCGAGCCGGCACTGCTGGCCCGAATAGGCGAGCGCACCGGTGACCGGATGCAGCACGCCGACGCTGACCGCCTTCGCCTGGGCGCCGGCCACCAGCGGGAAGGCGACGGCCGAGGCCACGGCGGCGGATTGCGAGATGAAGCGGCGGCGGTTCGGAAGATCGAGGCGTTGAGGCATGGGGCTTTCCTTTTTCTTTCTTTCAGTTGAACTGGGCTGACACGTCCTGGCTGACCCACACCTTGGCATCGATGCTGCCGACGCGCGACAGCTGCATCTCGTAGGTGTAGCGATCCGGCCGGTAGAAGCCGTGCAGCCACTGCACCGGCCGCTCGGCCTCGTCGTAGATGAGGCGGCGCACGGCCAGCAGGGCCGAGCCGACCGAGACTTCGAGCTGCTCGGCCAGCACGTTGTCCGCCAGCCGCGCCGAGATCGTCTGGTGCGCTCGGCCGACCTTGACGCCGGATTCCTCCAGCAGCACCAGGATCGGCTTCTTCGCCAGCTCGCGCCGGCCGAACTTGCGCGCGATGTCGTTGGGCACGTAGGTGGTGATGTACGAGAGCGGCCCTTCGCGCGTCGAGCGCACCCGCACCGCCTTCTGCACCGCGTCTCCGACCTGGAGCTGCAGCGCCTCGGCGACCTGGGTCGACGCGGTGATCGTCGCCACGTCGATCACCTTGACGGAGGTGCGCAGCCCCATCGTCACCAGGTTCTCCAGCAGGCCGCGCAGGTTGGCGCGCGCCATCCCGTCGCTCGCGCGCGCCTCGACGCCCGGGCCGGGTGCCGGGGCCAGCGCGCGCGTGCGCCGGCCGGGATTGCGCGAAATCAGGCCTTCGGACGCGAGTTGCCCGAGCGCCCGCCGCACCGTGACACGCGCCACGCCGAACTGCTCCATGAGCGCCAGCTCACCGGGCAGCCCGTCGGCGAAGCGCCCTTCCTCGAGTTGCTCGCGCAGCACCAGGTAGATCTGGTGGTACTTCGGCAAGGGCATCTGCGACATGCCGGCGATGATTTATTACTTCTAATGTGCTGTCAATGGGACATTTGAAGGAGTTGCGGACAGGCGCTCAGCCGATGACGATCGGCTCGAAACTGCGCTGCGCCTTCAGCCGGTCTGCGTCCCATTCGATCCCCAGACCCGGCGTCTGCGGCGCCAGCGCATGGCCCTCCTCGATCACCAGCCGGCTGCTCGTCAGGTCATCGAGCTGCGGGATGTACTCGACCCAGCGCGCGTTCGGCACCGCCGCGCACAGGCTGACATGCAGCTCCATCAGGAAATGCGGACAGACGGCGACGTTGTGCGCCTCGGCCAGGTGCGCGATCTTCAGCCAGGGCGTGATGCCGCCGACGCGGGCCACGTCGGCCTGCACGATCGAGCAGGCATCCTGGCGCAGGTACTCGCCGAACTGCGACAGGTGGTACATCGACTCGCCCACCGCGATCGGCACGCTGGTGCTGGCCAGCAGCTGCGCATGGGCGGCCACATGCTCGGCCGGCATCGGCTCCTCGAACCAGGCCAGGTCGAGCTCGGCGTACTGGCGCGCGCGCCGGATCGCTTCGGACAGCGACATGCTCTGGTTGGCGTCCACCATCAATTCGAAATCGGCGCCCACCGCCTCGCGCACGGCAGTCAGGCGCGCCATGTCCTGCGCCACATGGGGCTTGCCGACCTTCAGCTTGGCGCCGAGGAAGCCCTCGGCCTTGGCCGCCAGCGTCTGCGCGACAAGCTCGCCGGGCTCCAGGTGCAGCCAGCCGCCCTCGGTGGTGTAGACCGGCACCCGCGGCCTGGCGCCGCCGGCCATGCGCCATAGCGGCAGCTGGGCGACCCGGCCGTTGCGGTCCCACAGCGCGGTGTCGACGGCGGCCAGCGCCAGGCTGGTGATGGCGCCCACCGCCGTCGCGTGGGTGTGGAAGAAGAGGTCGCGCCAGATCGCCTCGTAGCACTGCGGGTCGCGGCCGATCAGGCGCGCCGCCAGGTGGTCGCGCAGCAAGGCCACGATCGACGAGCCGCCGGTGCCGATGGTGTAGGTGTAGCCGGTGCCCGACGAGCCGTCGTCGCAGCGCAGCCGGACCAGCACCGTCTCCTGCGTCACGAAGGACTGGATGGCGTCGGTGCGCCGCACCTTCGGCGCGATGTCGATCTGCGTGATCTCGACCTGGTCGATCTTGGCCATGGCAGCAGCCGCACTCAGGCGCCGGCCTTGGTCACTTCGTCCGGCAGGTCGGCGCCGTGGAACTTCTTGTAGATCGCATTCAGCTTGCCGTTCTTGAGGTTGGTGCGGATCCAGTCGTCGACCTTGCCCTTGAGCTTGTCCTCGCCCTTGCGGAAGCCCACCGCCAGCATGTTGACCTTCATGACGAACTTGGTCTCCATCTGCTTGGAAGGGTTCTTGTCGTTGATGGCCTTGAGGAGCGAGGGCGCGGTGGCGAAGATGTCGGCCTGGCCGGTAACCACCGCCGTGATGGAGGTGGCATCGTCATCGAAGCGCACGATGCTCGCGTCCTTCGGCAGGATCTTGGTCACCTCCTGGTCGTTGGTGGTGCCGCGGGTGGCGATCACCTTCTTGCCCGAGAGGTCGGCCGCGCTGTGGATGGCCATGCCCTTGGGCGCAGCCACCACGGCGGCGATGCCGGCGTAGGGAATCGAGAAGTCGATGACCTGGGCCCGCTCGGGCGTGATCGACAGGCTGGAGATCACGATGTCGGCCTTGTCGGTCTGCAGGAAGGGGATGCGGTTGGCGCCCGTGGTGGGCACGATCTCGAGTTCGAGGCCCAGGTCCTTGGCCAGCAGCTGCGCGGTCTCGACGTCGGAGCCGGTGGAATTGAGCTTGTCGTCCTTCATGCCGTAGGGCGGCACGCCGAGGTCGATCGCCACGCGCAGCTTCTTGGCCGCCATGATGCTGTCGAGCTGGTCGGCATGGGCAGTGAGGCTCAAGCCGAGCGTGGAGCCCGCCAGCAGCAGCCCCGAGAGCAGCAGGTGAAGACGGCGGCGTTGGGGGAAGTGTTTCATGTCTCTAGGATCCTCTGGGTTGTCGTGGAAATGAAAGGGCCGGGCTCACAAGCCGCTGCCCAGGAACTGCTGCAACTCGGGCGTCTTCGGCTGGGCCAGCATCGATGCATCGCCCTCCTCCCAGACCTGCCCCTGGTGCATGAAGATGATCTTGTCGGCCACGCCGCGGGCAAAGGCCATCTCGTGCGTCACCAGCACCATGGTCATGCCTTCCTCGGCCAGCTTCTCGATCACCTTGAGCACTTCGCCGGTGAGTTCCGGGTCGAGCGCCGAAGTGACTTCGTCGAACAGCATCACCTGCGGCTTCATGGCCAGCGAGCGCGCGATGGCCACCCGCTGCTGCTGCCCGCCCGAGAGCTGCTCGGGATAGGCGCTGGCCTTCTCGGCCAGGCCCACATGCGCCAGCACTTCCATGGCGATCGCGCGTGCATCGGCGTGACTCATGCGCTTGACCGAGGTCAGGCCGAGCGTGATGTTCTGCAGCACGGTGAGGTGCGGGAACAGGTTGTAGCCCTGGAACACGATGCCCACGTCGCGCCGGAGCGAGCGCACGTTGAGCGCCGCGTCGTGCACCGCATGCCCGCAGACCTCGATGCGGCCGCTGTCGACCACTTCGAGCCGGTCGATGCAGCGCAGCGCCGTGCTCTTGCCCGAGCCGCTCTTGCCGATGATGGCCACCACCTGGCCCTTGGCCACCGAGAACGACACGCCGCGCAACACGTGCAGGGCGCCGAAGCGCTTGTGCACCTGGTCGAGTTCAACCACGGCCGGCATTCAGTTTCCTTTCGAGCCCGCGGCTCCAGAGCGAGAGCGGGTAGCAGATCGCGAAATACAACACCCCCGCGCAGCCGAAATAGATGAAGGGCTGGAAGGTGGAGTTGTTCAGCACCTTGGCGTTGTAGGAGAGTTCGGCAAAGCCGATCACCAGCGAGGCGATCGAGGTGTTCTTGATGATCTGCACCATGAAGCCCACGGTCGGCGGCGTGGCGATGCGCAGCGCCTGCGGCAGCACCACCTTGTGCATGCGCTGCCAGCGGGTGAGGCCGATGCATTCGGCGGCTTCCCACTGGCTCTTGTGCACCGACTGGATGCAGCCGCGCCAGATCTCACCGAGAAAAGCGCTCGCATAGATGGTCATCGCCAGCGCCGCCGCCAGCAGCGCCGGCACCGAGCCGAAACCGAGGATGTTCGGCCCGTAGAAGCACAGGCCCATCAGCACCAGCAGCGGCGTGCCCTGGAGGATCTGGATGTAGCCGGCCGCCGCGATGCGCACCGGGCCGAGCGGCGAGATCCGCGCCAGCGCCACCGCCAGCCCGGAGACGCCGCCGGCGATGAAGGTCAGGATCGACAGCTCCAGCGTGCCCAGCGCACCCAGCAGCAGGTAGCTGGCCTGCTCGTGCGTCACAGCGGCGTCCCCAGCTTGCGGCGGCGCGTGAACACGATCTGGCCGAGCAGCCAGAAGCCCGCCCGCATCAGGTAGGACAGCACCAGATAGGTGGCCCACAACACGATGAAGATCTCGAAATTGCGGAAGGTGTCGGACTGGATCCGGTTGGCGATGCCGAAGAGCTCTTCCGCGCCGATCGAGGACATGATGCTGGAGGCCAGCATCAAGAGCACGAACTGGCTGGTGAGCGAGGGATAGACCCGTTCCACCGCCGGGCGCAGGATCACGTGCCAGAACACCTGCAGCTTCGACATGCCCAGGCAGTCCGCCGCCTCGAGCTGGCCCTTGTGGATCGACTCGATGCCGGCGCGGATGATCTCGCAGGTGTAGGCGCCGATGTTGATCACCAGCGCCAGCACGGCGCCGACCATGATCGGCATGGTCACGCCCACGCTGGACAGGCCGAAGATCAGGAAATAGCTCTGGATCAGCAGCGGCGTGTTGCGGATCGCCTCCACGTAGACGGCGACCCCCCGGCGCAGCCAGGCATGCCGGCTGCCGCGCCCGACCGCGCACAGCGCGCCGAGCACGAAGCCGATGACGGTCGACAGGAAGGACAGCTGGATCGTGACCCAGGCGCCCTCGAGCAGCAGCGGCCACTGCGCGAGCACCGAGGCGAAATCGAACTGGTACTTCACTGTCTGTCGTTTCGTGCGGCGGGCTCAGAGCTTGAAGCGGACCACTTCCTGGCGCTGCTCGCCCAGGCCCTCGATGCCGAGGGTCATCACGTCGCCCTTCTTCAGGTAGAGCGGCTGCGGCTTGATGCCCATGCCCACGCCGGGCGGCGTGCCGGTGGTGATGACGTCGCCGGGCTCCAGCGTGTTGAGCGCGCTCACATAGCTCACCAGCTTGGCGACGTTGAAGATCATGGTCTTGGTGTTGCCGGTCTGCATCCGCTTGCCGTTGACGTCCAGCCACATGGCCAGCTTCTGCGGGTTGGGCACCTCGTCGCGCGTCACCAGCCAGGGGCCGATCGGGCCGAAGGTGTCGAAGCCCTTGCCCTTGTCCCAGGTGAGGCCGTGCTCGATCTGCCATTCGCGTTCGCTGACGTCGTTGATGACGCAGTAGCCCGCCACGTAGTTCAGCGCGTCCTTTTGCGACACGCAGCGCGCGCGGGTGCCGATCACCACGCCGAGCTCGACCTCCCAGTCGCCCTTGACCGAGTTCTTGGGCAGCATCACCGCATCGTTGGGCCCCTGGATGCAGCTGACGGCCTTGGTGAACACCACCGGCTCCTTCGGGATCGGGTTGCCCGATTCGATCGCATGGTCGACATAGTTCAGGCCGATGGCGATGAACTTGCCGACCTGGGCCACCGGGCAGCCATGGCGCGGCTTGCCCTTGACCAGCGGCAGCTTGTCGACCTTGAGCTTGCGCAGCTTGGCCAGCGCGGCATCGCCGAGCTGGGCGGGGCCGATGTCATCGACCACTGCGCTGAGGTCGCGCAGTTGGCCTTGGTCATCGACCAGGCCGGGCTTTTCCTTCCCGGGGTTGCCATAGCGAACGAGTTTCATGAGCGGAGCCTTTCTGTTGTTGGTGATTCAATAGGTGGAGCGGCCGCCGGAGAGATCGAACACGGCCCCGGTCGAGAACGAGCAGTCTTCGGTGCAGAGCCAGGCCACCATAGCCGCCACTTCCTGCACCGTGCCGAAGCGGCCCATCGGGATCTTCGAGCGCATGAAGGCAATGTGCTCGGGCGTCATCTGGTCGAAGATCGCGGTCTTGACCGCGGCCGGCGTGACGCAGTTGACCCGGATGCCGGTATCGGCGAGTTCCTTGCCGAGCGACTTGGTCAGCGCGATGACACCGGCCTTGCTGGCACTGTAGGCACTGGCGTTGGGGTTGCCGTCCTTGCCGGCGACCGAGGCAATGTTGACGATCCGGCCCCAGCCCTGGCTGCGCATCTGGCCCACCACCTCGCGGCAGCAGATGAACAGGCCCGTGAGGTTGACTTCGATGACCTCGCGCCAGGCATCGACCGGGTATTCCCACAGGCGCGTGTTGGGCCCCGTGATGCCGGCGCTGTTGACCAGTGCGTCGAGGCGGCCGGCCTGCGCCAACGTGGCGGCCACCGCCTTGGCGACCGCCGGCTGCTGGGTCACGTCGACCGCCAGCGCATAGGCCTTGGCGGCCGCCTCGCCGTCGCGGTCCCACAGCGTGACGCTGCCACCGGAGGCAAGCAGCCGCTCGGCGATGCCGAAGCCGAGCCCGGTCGCGCCGCCGGTCACGACCGCATGCCGGCCGCCGAAGTCGAGCTGGTTCATCGGATCAGATCGTGATGCCGCCGTCGACCGTGAAGGCCTGGCCGGTGGCGAACACCGATTCGTCGCTGGCGAGGAACACCACCACGGGTGCGATCTCCTCCGCCTTGGCCAGCCGGCCCATCGGCTGGCGCGCGATGAAGGCCTTGCGCGCCTCTTCGGGGTCGGCATTGGCGTTGATGCGCTCGCCGAGCGAGGGCGTATCGACCGTGCCGGGGCACACCGCATTGCAGCGGATGCCCTGGGTGACGTAGTCGGCGGCGATGCTCTTGGTCAGGCCCAGCACCGCCGCCTTGGTGGTGCCGTAGACGAAGCGGTTTGGCAGCCCCTTCATGCTGGAGCAGACGCTGGCCATGTTGATGATGCTGCCGCGCCCGGCCGCCAGCATGCCCGGCAGCACCGCCTGGATGGTCCAGA
>DASXKG010000365.1:0-6437 GCA_036496965.1 Variovorax sp. | reverse complement strand
GGTCGATCAGCTCCACCTCGCCACCCAGGGCGCGGAAACGCTCGGCGATCACATCGGTGATCTTCGCCAGCCCGTCGAGATCGCGGCTGCCGGATTCGATCGACACCAGCGCCTTGAGCGTGTCCAGGAAGGCCGGCTTCTCCTGCGCGGCCAGCGCGGCGATGCGCTCGTCGGGGCCCGGCTGGGCGACGGCGCAGGCCGCGCCCAGCAGGCAGGCCACGGCGGCCAGAATGCGCAGGGCGGGATGCATCAGTGAGCCTTGTCCCAATTGGGCCCGAAGCCGATCTCCGCCAGCAGCGGCACCTTGAGTTCAGCCACGCCGGCCATCAGCCGGGGGATCTCGGTGCGCACCCATTCGACCTCTTCCTCGGGCACCTCGAACACCAGTTCGTCATGCACCTGCATGATCATCTTCGTGCCGCGCCGTTCGGCGTCCAGCACCTCCTGCACCTTCACCATGCTCAGCTTGATGAGATCCGCCGCGGTGCCTTGCATGGGTGCATTGATCGCCGCCCGTTCGGCGCCGCCGCGGCGCGGGCCGTTGGGCGAATTGATCTCGGGCAGGTACAGGCGGCGTCCGAAGACCGTCTCCACGTAGCCGCGCTCCTTGGCCTGCGCCTTGGTCTGGTCCATGTAGACCTTCACGCCCGGATAGCGGGCGAAATAGCGTTCGATGTAGGAGGCGGCGGCCTTGGTCTCGATGCCCAGGTTGCGCGCCAGGCCGAAGCTGCTCATGCCGTAGATCAGGCCGAAGTTGATCACCTTCGCATAGCGCCGCTGCTCGCTGGAGACCTGCTCCACCGCCACGCCGAAAACCTCGCCCGCCGTGGCACGGTGCACGTCGATGCCTTCGGTGAAGGCGCGCAGCAGCGATTCGTCGCCGCTGATGTGGGCCATGATGCGCAGCTCGATCTGCGAATAGTCCGAGCTCGCGATCACGCTGCCCGCGGGCGCCACGAAGGCCTCGCGCACGCGCCGGCCCTCGGGCGTGCGGATCGGGATGTTCTGCAGGTTCGGGTCGTTGCTCGACAGCCGGCCGGTCACGGCCACCGCCTGCGCATAGTGGGTGTGGACACGGCCGCTGCGCGGATGGGCCAGCTGCCCGAGCTTGTCGGTGTAGGTGCCCTTGAGCTTGGACAGCCCGCGGTGCTCGAGGATCTTGGCCGGCAGCGGGAAATCCTCGGCCAGCTTCTCCAGCACCTCCTCGTCGGTGCTGGGCGCGCCGCTGGGCGTCTTCTTGACCACCGGCAGGCCGAGCTTGGTGAAGAACACCTCGCCGATCTGCTTGGGCGAGCCGAGGTTGAAGGGCTGGCCCGCCAGCTCGTAGGCCTCCTGTTCGAGCGCCATGATGCGGCGGCCGAGTTCATTGCTTTGCGCGGCCAGCGTGGGCGCGTCGATCAACACGCCGTTGCGCTCGATGCGATAGAGCGTCTCGCTCGATGCCATCTCCAGTTCGTAGATGAAGCGCAGCTTCTGGTCGGCCGCAAGCTGCGGCCAGAGCACGCGGTGCACGTCGAGCGTCTGGTCGGAATCCTCGCAGGCGTATTCGGCCGCCTTGTCGATCGATACCTGGCTGAACGAGATCTGGTGCGCACCCTTGCCGCAGAGGTCCTCGTAGTCGATGCCGCTGCGGCCCAGGTGGCGCTCGGCCAGGCTGGCCAGGCCATGCGGCTTGTGCACTTCCAGCACATAGCTCTGCAGCATGGTGTCGTGGGCATAGCCCTGCACTTCGATGCCGTGGTTGGCGAACACATGGCGGTCGTACTTGACATGCTGGCCCAGCTTCTGATGCGTTGCGTCCTCCAGCCAGGGCTTGAGCCGGGCGAGCACCTCGTCGCGCGGCAGTTGGGCGGGCGCGTCGGGATAGTTGTGCGCGACCGGGATGTAGGCAGCTTCGCCGGGCTGGACGCTGAAGCTCAGGCCGACGATCTCGGCGCGCACCTCGTCCAGCGAGGTGGTCTCGGTATCGAGCGCCACCAGGTCGGCGGCCTGGATCTTCGCCAGCCAGGTGTCGAAGGCTTCCCAGGTCATGACCGTGTCGTAGGCCAGGTTGCTGATCTTTTCGGCGGCTGCGAAGCTCGGATCGTCGAACAGGCCGGTGCCGCCTTCGGGGCCCTTGTTCTTCTTGTTCTGCTCGAGCAGTTCGGGCGCCACCTCGTGCGCTTCGAGCGACTTGACCAGGCTCTTGAAGCCGAACTCCTCGTAGAACAGCTTCAGGCCGTCGATCTGCTGCGGGCCGATGGCGATGGCGTCGAGCGCCGGCAGGCTCGGCACCTCCGCGCGCAGATCGCAATCGGTGCGGATCGTGACCAGCCGGCGTCCCTGAGGCAGCCAGTCGAGCGCCTTGCGCAGGTTCTCGCCGGCCTGGCCTTTGAATTCCGCGGCACGGGCGATCAACGCGTCCAGCGAGCCGTATTCGAGCAGCCATTTGGCAGCAGTCTTGGGGCCGACCTTTTCGACGCCGGGCACGTTGTCC
This sequence comes from Variovorax sp., assembly GCA_036496965.1. GTDB lineage: Bacteria > Pseudomonadota > Gammaproteobacteria > Burkholderiales > Burkholderiaceae_C > Variovorax. The sequence continues at coordinate 3,961 of DASXKG010000365.1, read as the reverse complement.
ACGGAGTCGCCAACCAGCGTCTGAAAGTCGACCATCAGATTCGGCGGCACGCCGAATTCCGCCGTGACGCCGGCGACGTCGCGCTTCTTGCCGTTCATCGTGTCGATGATCGTGACGTGCTCGTCGACCAGCTGGCTCATGTCCTTGTCGCCGCTGGAGACGATCACCTCGATGCCCTGGCCGGCGGCGGTCCGCGCCAGGGTGCCGATCACGTCGTCGGCCTCCACCTCGGGCACGCACAGCACCGGCCAGCCCAGCATGCGGACCACGCGGTGGATCGGCTCGATCTGGCTGCGCAGATCGTCCGGCATCGGCGAACGGTTGGCCTTGTAGTCCGGATACCACGCATCGCGAAAGGTCTTGCCCGGCGCGTCGAACACGCAGGCCGCGTAGTCGGCCCGGACCTCGCGGCGCAGGGCCTGCAACATGTTGACCATCCCGCGGATGGCGCCGGTGGCGGGGCTGCGGCTGTCGCCCGGCACGGCGCGCAGATCGGGCATGGCATGAAAGGCACGGTAGAGGTAGCTCGATCCGTCCACGAGCAGCAGCGTTTTCTTGTCGGTCATCGAGGCATTTTGCCGTGCCCCGACCGGCCGCTCGGCCGACACGGAAGATCGGTCCCGGCTTGTATCCGCGGCCGGGGCACGGACCTACAATCTCGCCATGTCCTCCACCCTGCTCCCCGGTCGCCAGTTTCGCCCTGCATGGCTGGCGCTGGCCTGCGCCGCGCCGATCCTCGTTTTCGCGCAGAACCCGGTGCCGCAGCAACCGCCCGCCGATGCGCAACAAGCCCAGCCGCTGCCCGATCCGGACAAGGACAAGGGTCCCCGCAACCAGCGCATCGAGCACATCCACGTGCAGGACCACAACGCCACCGTCGACGAACTGCGCGTCGGCGGCCAGACGCAGTCGATCACCGTCAAGCCCAATTCCAACGCACCGGCCTACAACGTGATGCCCAACAGCCCCGACCACCCGGGCAGCCAGGGCCAGCCCGACCAGTCGCCCAACGACACCTCCCGGGTGTGGTGGAACATTTTCAAGTTCTGAGCGCGCCGTGGCGGTTTTCACGGAAGTCGGATTCGGCGAAGCCGATGCGCTGGTGCGGCGCCTCGGCCTGGGCCCGCTCGCCGCGCTGAAGGGCATCGAAGGCGGCATCGAAAACACGAACTATTTCGCTACCACCTCGTCCGGCGAGTTCGTCCTGACGCTGTTCGAGCGGCTCGGCGCCGAGCAGTTGCCCTACTACCTTTGCCTGATGAAGCACCTGGCGGCGCGCGGACTGCCGGTGCCCGAGCCGGTCGCCGATCCGGCCGTGGCGCCTGCCGAAGGCCATCCGCTGTCCATTCCGGCCAACGCGCCCTGCGAGCTGCTGCACGTGGTCGCCGGCAAGCCCGCCGCGGTGGTGCAGCGCCTGCAGGGACATAGCGAGCTGGCGCCCACGGCGGCGCATTGCGCCGAACTCGGCCGCCTGCTGGCCCGGATGCACCTGGCCGCGCGCGACTACCCCCGCATCCAGCCCAACCTGCGCGGCCTGGCCTGGTGGAACGACACGGCACCGGTGGTGCTGCCGCATCTCGATGCCGCCCAGGCGGCGCTGCTGCGCAGCGAGCTGGCCTACCAGAACCACATCGCCGAATCCTCCGCCTACGCCGCCTTGCCGCGCGGCCCGGTGCATGCCGACCTGTTCCGCGACAACGTGATGTTCGACACCAGCGGCGCCGACGCCGGCGTGCCGCGCCTGACCGGCGTGTTCGACTTCTACTTTGCGGGCTCGGACACCTGGCTGTTCGACATCGCGGTATGCCTGAACGACTGGGCCATCGACCTGCCGAGCGGCCGCCACGATGCGGCGCGCTCGGACGCGCTGCTCGCAGCCTATGTCACCGTGCGGCCGCTGAACGGTCCGGAACGCGCCCTGCTGCCCGCCATGCTGCGCGCGGCGGCGCTGCGCTTCTGGATCTCGCGGCTCTGGGACTACCACCTGCCGCGCGAAGCCAGCATGCTGAAAGCCCACGACCCGACCCACTTCGAACGCGTGCTGCGCCAACGCGCCCACGCCAGCTTCGAATACGCCCGCGGTTCCCAGCCGCTGGCCGCCTGACGCTCCATGAAACTCAATCTCGTGCCTGCGCGCACCGGCGTGTTGTGGGTCCGCACCGGGCTCAGGGCCTTTGGCCGCCAGCCGCTGGCCTTCATCTCGCTGTTCTTCTTCTTCATGGCGCTGGTGTCGATCGCCTCCCAGGTGCCGCTCATCGGCGCGGCCATCGCCCTGATGCTGCTGCCGACCATGACCCTGGGCCTGATGGCGGCGGCGGCTCAGGCCGCCGGCCCCGAGAAACCGCCTGCAGGTACGATCTTCCTGGCGGCCATCCGCGCCGTGCGCGAAGACGTGCGGCCGATGGCCGTGCTGGGCGCGCTCTACGCCGGCCTGTTCCTGCTCGTGATGGCCATTTCGGCGCTGGCCGACGGCGGCCAGTTCGCCCGGGTCTACCTGCTGGGCGGCCCGCTCACCCGCGAACTGGCGGAATCGACCGAGTTCCAGGTCGCGCTGTGGATCGCCATGGGCCTCTACCTGCCGCTGTCGCTGGCCTTCTGGCACGCACCGGCGCTGGTGCACTGGCATCGCATTCCGCCGGCCAAGAGCCTGTTCTTCAGCTTCGTGGCGTGCTTGCGGAATTTCGGCGCGCTCACCGTGTTCGGCCTGGTCTGGGTCGGCGTCTTCATCGGCGCAGGCATCGTGCTGAGCCTGCTGGCCACGGTGCTGGTGGCCTTTGGTGCCATGGGCGTGGGCGACGGCTCCTCCGCGGTCGGCGGCGCGCTGATGATCGGCGGCGCGCTGGTGATGGCCGCGATGTTCTTCACCAGCACCTGGTTCACGTTCCGGGACAGCTTCCTGGCGGATTGAGCGGGGGCCGCTCAGGCTCCCTCATGGCACCGGGGTCAACTTCGCAACGCTGAGCGCCAGCCATTTCACCCCATGCCGCGGGAAATTCACCTGCGCCCGCGCATCGTCCCCGCTGCCCTCCAGGGCCAGCACAGTTCCCTCGCCGAACTTGTTGTGGAAGACCTGCATGCCGGAGCGCAGGCCGTGGGCCGGCGCGGCCTTCTGCGGCGGCACCGGCGGGCTGGCGAACGAATCCTTGTTGCCGAAGCCGCCCGACCCGCCCCGTGTTGTCGCGTAGCCGCCGCCGTAGCCAAAGGCCGACGGCGTGAAGCCCTGGTTCCTGGGCGTCAGCCACTTCAGCGCGGCCTCGGGCAATTCGTCAAAGAAACGGCTCTTGACGTTGTAGCGGGTCTGGCCGTGCAGCATTCGCGTCTGCGAATGGCTCAGGTAGAGGCGTTGGCGCGCGCGCGTGATGGCCACATACATCAGGCGTCTTTCTTCCTCCAGGCTCTCGAGGTCGCTCATCGAGTTCTCGTGCGGAAACAGGCCCTCTTCCATCCCGGTGATGAAGACACAGTCGAATTCGAGCCCCTTGGCGGCGTGCACGGTCATCAGCTGCACCGCGTCCTGGCCGGCCTGCGCCTGGTTGTCGCCTGATTCGAGCGCGGCATGCGTCAGGAAGGCAGCCAGCGGGCTGAGCGTCTCGCCCGTCTCCGCGTCGGGCGCCAACGGTTCGTCGAGCAGAGGACGATCCGGGTCGAGACCCTGGCTGGCGGGCGATTGCCGCAGTTCGTCGACGGGCAATGCCACCGCGTCACGGCCGAAGCCTTCCTGCGTCACGAAGCTTTCGGCGGCATTGACCAGTTCGTCCAGGTTCTCGATGCGGTCCGCGCCTTCGCGGTCGGCCTTGTAGTGCTCGATGAGGCCGCTGTAATCGAGCACCAGTTCGATGATCTCGCGCAGCGACATGCCCTGCGTCTGCTCGCGCAGCACGTCGATCCTGGCCACGAAGGCCGAGAGGTTGCCACCGGCCTTGCCGCCCACGGCGCTCACGGCGTCGTGCAGCGAGCGCCC
>DASXKG010000364.1:0-1941 GCA_036496965.1 Variovorax sp. | reverse complement strand
TGGAGAACCGCAAGGTCGATCTCGCCGCCGACGGCTACGATCTCGCGCTGCGCGCCACCCAGGAACCTTCGCCCGCGCTCATCTCCCGGTCGCTGTGCCGGGTGCAATTTCATCTGGTGGCCGCGCCAGACTCCGTGGCGCGCTTCGGGCTGCCCACGACGCCCGCGGAGCTGGCGAGCTTCGATGCGATCGTGCCGAGCTATGTTGCGCTGGAGGGCCTGGCGCTGAAGGGTAGCGACGGCCGACAGGCGCCGCTGCGGCTGCAGCCGGTGATGAAGTCCGACGACACCACCTTGACCCTGCATGCGGTGCGCGCCGGCATCGGCATGTCCTTCCTGCCCGAGTGGCTGGTCGACGGGGACCTGGCCGAAGGCCGACTGCTGCGCCTGCTGCCGGACTTCGCGGCGCCGCCGGTGACGCTGTTCGCGGTCTACACCAGCCGCCAGTACATGGCGCCGAAGCTGCGCAGCTTCATCGATTTCGTGGGCGACCGGCTGGGATCCGCATAGCCCCTCGCGGGACGGAACGCCGGGCCGCCGCTAAAGTGACGCCTCACTGGAGACAGTCCGCCTTGTTCCGCTACTTCGAAAAACTGCTGGCGCCCTACCCCGCCGACGAACCCGAGCTGCCGCCGCGCGGCCTGCTTCGCTTTCTCTGGGCCTGCACGCGCGGCCTGCGCGGCACGATCGCCGGCATGGGCGCGCTCACGGCCGCGATGTCGGCCTTCGATGCGCTGATGTTCGCCATGCTCGGGCGCATCGTCGACTGGCTCGGCGGCCAGGAGCCGGCGCGCCTGTGGCAAGACCGCGGCACCACGCTCCTGTGGCTGGGCTTCGCGCTGCTGGCCAGCATCGGCGTGGTGGCGCTGCAGACCATCGTCAAGCACCAGTCGCTGGCCGTGAACCTGCCGATGCGGCTGCGCTGGAACTTCCACCGGCTGATGCTCGGCCAGAGCATGGCCTTCTACCAGGACGAGTTCGCCGGCCGCATCACGGCCAAGGTGATGCAGACCGCACTGGCCGTGCGCGACACGATCTTCGTGCTGGCCGACGTGCTGGTGACCATGGTGGTCTATATCTCGACCATGATCGTGGTGGCGGCAGTGCTCGACCGGCAGCTGATGGTGCCTTTCCTGGTCTGGCTGGTGCTGTACGTCGGCATGCTGACCTACTTCGTGCCGCGGCTGGGCAGGATCGGGGCGGCGCAGGCCGACGCGCGGGCGCTGATGACCGGGCGGGTGACCGACGCCTACACCAACATCGCGACCGTCAAGCTGTTCTCGCACACCCAGCGCGAGGCCGGCTTCGCGCGCAAGGCGATGAAGGAATTCATGCAGACCGGCTATGCCCAGATGCGGCTGGTGAGCGCTTTCGAAATCGTCAACCACGCGCTCAGCATGGGCCTGACCATCGGCATGGCCGGCGTCGGGCTGTGGCTCTGGTCGCAGGGGGCGGTCGGCGTCGGCGCGGTGGCCGCCGCCACCGCGATGGCGCTGCGCCTGCAGGGCATGTCGCACTGGATCATGTGGGAGATGACCAGCCTGTTCGAGAGCATCGGCACGGTGCAGGACGGCATGAACACGCTCTCGCGGCCGCGCACCGTGCTCGATGCGCCCGACGCGAAGCCGCTCGCGGTGCCGCACGGCGAAGTGCGCTTCGAGCATGTGAGCTTCCGCTACGGCGACGCCGGGCGGAACGTGATCGATGACCTGAGGCTCAGCGTCGCACCCGGCGAGAAGATCGGCCTGGTCGGCCGCTCGGGCGCGGGCAAGTCGACACTGGTCAACCTGCTGCTGCGCTTTCACGACCTGGACAGCGGCCGCATCCTGATCGATGGCCAGGATATCGCGCAGGTCACCCAGGACAGCCTGCGCGCGCACATCGGCATGGTCACGCAGGACACCTCGCTGATGCATCGCTCGGTGGCGGACAACATCACCTA
>DASXKG010000363.1:0-3523 GCA_036496965.1 Variovorax sp. | reverse complement strand
CATCTAGCCCACCCGCCGGGCCGCCCCAAGGGCGGGCTGCGCCCCCTCGGGGGGCAGAGAGGACACGAAGTGCCGAACGAGGGGGCTCATCTAGCGCCCGCCTGTCACGTCCAGCAACGAGCCGGTGGTGTAGCTGGCCTCGCCCGACAGCAGCCAGACGATCGCCGCAGCCACCTCCTCGGCGCTCCCGGTGCGCTTCATCGGCACCGTCGGCGCCAGCTGGGCGGCGCGCTCGGGCAGGCCGCCGGAAGCATGGATCTCGGTGTCGATCAGACCCGGGCGCACGGCGTTGACGCGGATGCCCTCGTCGGCCAGTTCCTTGGCCAGGCCCAGCGTGAAGGTGTCGATGGCGCCCTTGCTGGCGGCGTAGTCCACGTACTGCCCGGGCGAGCCCAGCCGCGCCGCGGCGCTGGAAAGATTGACGATCGCGCCGCCGCTGCCGCCATGCCGGGTGCTCATGCGGCGCACCGCCTCCCGTGCGCACACGAAGCTGCCGATCACGTTGATGCGCAGCATGCGCTCGAGCCGCGCCACGCTCATCTCGTCGACCCGCGCCTGCACGTCGACCACGCCGGCGTTGTTGACCAGGCCGTCCAGGCGCCCGAGCTTGGCATCGACCTTCTCGAACATGGCCTGCACCTGCGTTTCGTCGCCGACGTCGGCCTGCACCGTGATCGCGTTGCCGCCCTCGGCGCGGATCCGGCGCACCACTTCGTCGGCCGCCAGCGAATGGCTTGCATAGTTGACAGCGACCGTCCAGCCGCGCCGCGCCGCCAGAAGGGCCGTCGCGGCGCCGATGCCGCGGCTGCCGCCGGTGATCAAGAGAACCTGGTCCAATCCCCACCTCCTGCACGGAAGCCGTGCCTCAGTTAAAACTTGCTGCCCGGATTACACATCGAGGAGACGCCCTTGAGCCGCATCATCGACTACTACTTCACGCCCCAGAGTCCCTGGACCTACCTCGGCCATGCGCGCTTTGCCGCCATCGCCGCGGCTTGCGGCGCCACGGTGCGCGTGCGGCCGATCGATTTCGGCGCCGTGTTCCCGGTCTCGGGCGGACTGCCGCTCGGCAAGCGTGCGCCGCAGCGGCAGGCCTACCGGCTGGTCGACCTGGCGCGCATTTCGCGCCACCTCGACATCGAGCTGCATCCCAAGCCCAAGTTCTTCCCGGTCGCCAGCGACGACGCGGCCAAGCTGATCATCGCCGTGGACCTGCACGACGGCACGGCCGAGGCCATGAAGCTCTGCGCGGCGATCTTCGCCGCGGTCTGGACGCAGGAGCGCAACATCGCCGATCCGAAGGTGCTCGAGGCGCTGGCCGCCGAAAGCGGGCTGGCCGCGCGCCGCGTCGATCAGGCACAGAGCCAGGCGGTCCAGGAATGCTACGAGGACTACACACAACAGGCCATCGAGGCCAAGGTGTTCGGCGCGCCCAGCTACGTGATCGACGGCGAGATCTTCTGGGGCCAGGACCGGCTCGACTATGTCGAGCGCGCATTGATCAACCGACAATCCACCCTCCAAGGAGCATGACATGGGCCAGTTCATCGATCTCACCGCCAGGGACGGCTTCACCGTTCCCGCCTACGTGGCCGAGCCTGCGGGCAAGCCCAAGGGCGCCGTCGTCGTGGTGCAGGAGATCTTCGGGGTCAATTCGCACATCCGTTCGGTGGCCGACGGCTATGCGGCCGAGGGCTACCTGGCGGTGGCGCCGGCGACCTTCCATCGCGTCAAGCCGGGGGTCGAGCTCGGCTACGGCGAGGACGACATGCAGGCCGGCTTCGCGCTGAAGACCGCCGTCGAGGCCCTGCCCGCGCCCGGCGTGCTGCAGGACCTGCAGGCGGCGGTCGAGTACGCCTCCAAGGCGGGCAAGGTCGGCATCGTCGGCTATTGCTGGGGCGGCCTGCTGACCTGGCGCGCCGCCGGCCGTGTGTCGGGTCTTTCGGCTGCCGCACCCTACTATGGCGGCGGCATGACCACGCCCGAGGAGACAGCGATCCAGCCCAAGGTGCCGGTGCTGGCGCACTTCGGCAATCAAGACCACTGGATTCCGCTGGACAGCGTCGAGACCTTCCGCAAGGCCCATCCCGACGTCGAGGTGCATCTCTACGAATGCGGCCACGGCTTCAACTGCGACCAGCGGGCTTCCTACAACGCGGATGCGGCCAAGCTGGCGCGGACGCGCACGCTGGCCTTCTTCGCCAAGCACCTGGCCGCGTAGGCGCCAGGCCGGCGCCGGCGGTTCCCGGGGAGGCCCGGGGGCACGTCAGCGATCCTCCGGCTCGCGCACGTGGGCCTCGAGAAAGTCCAAAAGCGCGCGCAAGGCGGCGCTGTTGTGGCGCCGCTGCGTGTAGGCCGCGTAGAGCCAGAGGTCGCGCGGCATGTAGTCCTTGAGCACCGGCACCAGCGCGCCGCGCTCGATGTGCTCCTGGGCCATCATGGTGGGCACGCACACGGCGCCGAGGCCGGCCAGCGCCACGCCGATCAGCGGTGCGGCGTCATTGGCGTCCATTCGGCTGGTCACCGGCACGCTGCAGGGCTGGCCATCGACCTCGAAGGGCAGGTGCGGCGGCCCTGCGACGAGCGAATAGGTCAGCACGTCGTGGCGGCGCATGTCGTCCGGCCGGTGCGGCAGGCCGCGCCTGGCCCAGTAGCTGGGAGCGGCGCACAGCGCCAGGTCCATCAGGCGCAGGCGGCGCACGATCAGGTTTTCGTCGCGGATGCGGCCCATGCGCAGGGCCACGTCGACGCCTTCCTCGACCAGGTCGATGACACGGTTGCTCAGGTGCAGGCTCACGTGCACGTCCGGATGAGCGGTCATGAAGCCGCCGATGATCTCCAGGAATTTGCCCTGGGTGAGCCCGTGCGGTGCCGTGACGCGCAAGCGGCCGCGCGGGTGGCCGGCGTGCTGCTGCAGTTCGCTTTGCGTGAGTGCGACCATCTCCATCAGCGGCGTGCTGCGTTCGAGCAGGAGCTGGCCGGCGTCGGTCAGGCTCACCGAGCGCGTCGAACGATTGAGCAGCCGCACCCCGAAGCGCTCCTCGAGCTGGGCCACGTACTTGCTGACGTTCGCCTTCGACATGCCCAGCGAGGTGGCCGCCCGGGAGAAGCTGCCGCGCGCCGCCACCTCGCGAAAGGCTCTCAAGAGATCCAATCCATCCATATTGTTTCTTTTCTGTGAACGAACCGGTCATTTCTACAAGGGTTTGTACCGGCCGACGCTGACTCTACTTCACCGATCGAACGGACCGGATCGGCAGGCGTCAGGGGCGGATGCTGCGACCGCGACTGGCGATTTCAATACCGGCACTGTTTCGAACGTAGAAACGCGGTGTCTCCTTTCTCGGTGTTTTCCCGGAGGCGTTCGACTCGAAACTCCCTCGCACAGGCCAGCGACAGCGAGCCTGCCCCTGAAACCCAACCGATCCTCGCCAAGGAACCGACATGAAGACCTCCTACATCCTCGCCGCTGCCGCTCTTTCCATCCTTGCTGCCGCAGGCGCGCAGGCCGAAACCTCTGGCG
>DASXKG010000362.1:0-9353 GCA_036496965.1 Variovorax sp. | reverse complement strand
CACATAGCGCAGGCGCAGCAGCAGCAGGTACGCCGTCTCGCGGGCCCCTACTCCACCGTCACACTCTTGGCCAGGTTCCTGGGCTTGTCCACATCCGTGCCGCGCGCGCAGGCCGTGTGATAGGCCAGCAGCTGCAGCGGCACCACATGCAGGAGCGGTGACAGCGCGCCGTAATGCTCCGGCATCCGGATCACGTGGATGCCCTCGCTGCTGTCGATGTGCGTGTCGCTGTCGGCCAGCACGTAGAGCACGCCGCCGCGGGCGCGCACTTCCTGCAGGTTGCTCTTGAGCTTCTCGAGCAGCGCGTCGTTGGGCGCGACGGTGACCACCGGCATCTCGCTGGTCACCAGCGCCAGCGGCCCGTGCTTGAGTTCGCCGGCCGCGTAGGCTTCGGCGTGGATGTAGGTCACTTCCTTGAGCTTGAGCGCCCCTTCGAGCGCGATCGGATAGTGCAGGCCGCGGCCGAGGAAGAGCGCGTTTTCCTTGCGCGCGAACACCTCGGCCCAACCGATGATCTGCGGCTCCAGTGCCAGCACCGATTGCAGCGCCACCGGCAGGTGCCGCATCTCGGCCAGCCAGCGCGCCTCGTCGGCCTCGCTCAAACGCCCCTTGGCCTGCGCCAGCGCCAGCGTGAGCAGGAACAGCCCCGCCAGCTGGGTCGTGAAGGCCTTGGTCGAGGCCACGCCGATCTCGACGCCGGCGCGCGTGATGTACGCCAGCTTGCACTCGCGCACCATGGCGCTGGTCGCCACGTTGCAGATGGTCAGCGTCTGTTCCATGCCGAGCGCGCGCGCATGCTTGAGCGCGGCCAGTGTGTCGGCGGTCTCGCCCGATTGGCTGATGGTGACGACCAGGGTCCGCGGATCGGGCACCGATTCACGATAGCGGTATTCGCTCGCGATCTCGACCTGGGTCGGAATCCTGGCGATGCCCTCGAGCCAGTACTTGGCCGTGCAGCCGCTGTAGTAGCTGGTGCCGCAGGCCAGGATCAGCACCTGGTCGATCTCCTTGAAGACGCGCCAGGCGGCGGCCTTCGGCGCACCGTCGCTGCCGACGCCATCGAACAACTCCGGCACGATCCCCTCGACGCCTTCCAGCGTATCGGCGATGGCGCGCGGCTGCTCGAAGATTTCCTTTTGCATGTAGTGCCGGTAGGGCCCGAGTTCGGCCGCACCGCTGTGCGCCTGCACCGTCCGCACGCTGCGCCGGGCCGGCTTGTGATGGCGGTCCAGGATCCAGTATTTGCCGGGCTGGATGTCGACCAGGTCGCCCTCGTCGAGGTAGACGATCTGATCGGTCACGCCGGCCAGGGCCATGGCGTCGCTGGCGAGGAAGTTCTCCCCGGCGTCCCGCCCCACGCCGAGGACCAGCGGCGAGCCGGCGCGGGCACCGACCACCCGCTGCGGCTCGTCGCGGCAGATGGCGGCAATGGCATAGGCGCCGCGCAGCTGCTGCACGGTCTGCTTGAGCGCCTCCAGCAGGTCGCCCTCGTAGAGGCTGTCGATCAGGTGGGCGATGACCTCGGTATCGGTCTGGCTGGCGAAGACATAGCCCCTGGCCTCCAGAGCGGCGCGCAGCTGGTCGTGGTTCTCGATGATGCCGTTGTGCACCAGCGCCACCCGCCCGGGCCGGCTGCGTTCCGCATCGACGCCCGCGCCGTGGCTGAAATGAGGATGCGCGTTGTGCACGGCAGGCGCACCGTGGGTGGCCCAGCGGGTGTGGGCGATGCCCGTCTGGCCCTCGATGTGCTCGCCCTGCACCTGCGCCAGCAGCTCGGCCACGCGCGAGGTGGTGCGGGCGCGCTGCAGACCGCCCGCATGGACGGCCACGCCGCAGGAGTCATAGCCGCGGTATTCCAGCCGCTGCAGCCCCTGCACCAGGATCGGAACGATGTTGCGCGCCGAAACGGCGCCGACGATGCCACACATGGGTTGCTCCTGCTTGCTTGAAGTTGGAGCGATGGTAGAGTCTGAGTCATGAAATATGACATCGATTTTGTGGATTTAGTGGTTAGAAATTTCATGATCTGACGAAATAGATTGCAAATTTCATTCCATAAATAAAAATGAAATCAGATTCCCTGGACGACACCGACCTGCGCCTGCTCGACGCCCTGCAGCACGACCTCTCGCAGAGCAACCAGGCGCTCGCCGAGCGCTTGGGCATCTCGCCGCCGACCTGCCTGAGGCGCGTGCGCCGTCTGCGCGAGGGCGGCTGGATCACCAGCGAAGTCGCCATCCTCAGCGCCGAGCGCCTGGGTCCGTTGCTGAGCGCGGTGGTGGAGGTCTCGCTGGATCGGCAGGATGCGGGCTCGCTCGACGCCTTCGAGATCCGGGTGGCAGCCGACGAGGCCGTGCAGCAGTGCTATCGGGTGTCGCCCGGCCCGGACTTCGTGCTGATCGTCATCGTGCGCGACATGCCGGCCTACCAGGCGCTGGCGCAGCGCCTGTTCACGAGCGATGCCAACGTGCGCAACGTGAAGGCCTTCTTCAGCCTCAAGCGGGCCAAGTTCGCGCCGCGCCTGCCTATGCCTTCGGCGCCTTCTGCGGCCGCTGCCAGTTCGTGAAGCTCACCTGCCGGGCGCGCGAGATGGTCAGCGTTCCCGGTGCCGTGCTCTTGGTGACGGTCGAACCGCCCCCGATGGTGCCTCCGGCGCCGATGGTCACCGGCGCAACCAGCACGCAGTTGCTGCCCACGTGCACGTCGTCGCCGATGATCGTGCGGTGCTTGTTGGCGCCGTCGTAGTTGGCCGTGATGCTGCCGGCGCCGTAGTTCACGCGCTGCCCGACCGTCGCGTCGCCCAGGTAGGCCAGATGATTGGCCTTGGCGCCGGCGGCGAGGGTGGAATTCTTGACCTCCACGAAATTGCCGATGTGCACCTCGGTGCCCAGGCGCGCGCCCGGGCGCAGCCGCGCGAAAGGACCGATGCGCGAGCCGGCCCCCACGGTCACGCCGGCCTCCTCGCCGTCGATGTGGGTGAAAGGATGGATCACTGTGCCGGTCTCGATGCGCGCGTTGGCGATCACGCAGTGCGCGCCGACGCGCACCCCGGCGCCGAGCGACACCGCGCCCTCGAACACACAGTTGACATCGATCTCCACATCCGCCTCGCAGACCAGCGTGCCGCGCAGGTCGAAGCGCGCCGGGTCGGCCAGCCGCACGCCCTGCTCCATCAGCGCCTCCGCCTGGCGCAGCTGCCAGGCGCGCTCCAGTGCCGCGAGCTGCGCGGGGGTGTTGACGCCGGTCACCTGCAGCGGGTCTTCGGTACGCAAGCCCACCACCGGCACGCCATCGATGGTGGCGAAGCCGACGATGTCGGTCAGGTAGTACTCGCCCTGCGCGTTCTTGTTGTCGAGCCGGGCCAGCCAGGTCTTGAGCAGCCGCGCCGGCACTGCCATCACGCCGCTGTAGATCTCGGTGATCTCGCGTTGCGCGGGCGTCGCATCCTTTTCCTCGACGATCGACTGCACCTCGCCCTCGTCGTCCCCGCTGCCGGGTGCGCCCGGCACCCGGACGATGCGGCCGTACCCCTTGGGGTCCGCCACCCGGATCGTCAGCAGCGCCAGCCTGCGCCCCGCGCTCTGCGCCACCAGGGCGTGCAAGGTGGCATCGCCGATCAGCGGCACGTCGCCGGACAGCACCACCACCGTGCCGTCGTCCGGCAGCAGCGGCGCGGCCTGCTGGATGGCGTGCCCCGTGCCGAGCTGCGGCACCTGGCGCGCGAACTGCGGCGCGGCACCAGGCATCGCCGTCTCCAGCGCCGCCTCGACGTCGGCGGCGCCATGGCCGGTCACGACCACGACGTGGCGCGCCCCGATGCGCGCGGCCGTGTCCACCACATGGGCGACCAGCGCGCGTCCACCGAGGCGATGCAGGACCTTGGGCATGCTGCTCTTCATGCGCGTGCCCTTGCCAGCCGCCATGATGACCACGTCGAGCGGCTCATCTTCGGGCTGCGAAATCTGGCTCATCTTGCTCGTTTCCTGCTTGCTGAATGATGGCGCGGATTATCGGCGCCTCGGCGCGGTCCGGCAGCTTGCTGGCCGTCAGACAGGGGCCCGCTTTCTTCGATCTGCGAATGGTCGAAGAATGAGGCGCTGATAGACGAACGGAAGGGTCAGCGTGAAAGGCCGAGTCAGCAACCTGCTGAAGAACCGCCTCTGGTTACCCCTCCCGAGGCTGCTGATCTTCCAGTTTTCGTTGTTGAAATATTTCTTCCAACAGCGCTCAGTCTCTTCGATGCAGACGTCCTGCATGGTCGTGGATTTGGCGTCCGGGTGGCAGCGGAAGGCACCCAGAAAATCCGGAATGAGATGAAACTTTGCGCCCGAGACGTACAGTCGGCTGAACCAGTCGAGATCCATGGTGAAGCGCAGCGAGACGTCGAATTCCTCGGGCTGGGCCTTGGTGCGCCAGAAGGCTGTTTCACTGGCGATGTTGTAGCCGAATTCGGCCGGATTGAATTCCTGCCCGCAGACCCAGCCGAACACGTGGGAGTCGGAGTCGATCATCAGACGGTCGCCGTAGATGACATCGACGTCGGGGTGATCGTCGAAGACACGCAACACCTTCTTCAAGGCGCCGCGCAGGTAGATGTCATCGCTGTTCAGCCAACCGATGATGTCCGCCTTGACATGCTTCAAGGCCTTGTTGATGGCGTCGGTCTGGCCGCGATCGCGCTCCGAGACGCAGACGTCGATCTTCGACGCATATTTCTTGAGCACCGTCAGGGTCTCGTCGGTGCTGCCGCCATCCATCACGATCAATTGCAGGCCATCGATCTTCTGATCGAAGATCGACAACAGCGTTTCCTCGATGTACCTGCCCTGGTTGTACGACGGAACGATGATGCTTATTCTTGGCTTGTTCATGGTATGGACCCGGAATCAGGTTCCCTGCTCTTTTTTCAACTCAGGCACCTTCAAGAACAAGAGCATGTATTGATAAATAAAATGAGCGCCACACGTCATGATGTTGAACCAGAGGATGGTGGGCAGATCGGAAGCGCCGAATTTCCACAAGAAGGCGCATTGAAGCAGGATCACCCAGGCCACGCTCCATGCCTGCTTCTCCGTGAAGCCGCGCACTGCGAGGGTCAGGAAAGCAAGTCCCGCGCCATTCATCAGAATCGAGGCGAGGAAAACCATCCACACGTACGGTACCATGTTCTGATACTTGCTTCCCAACAGCAGGATCCAGTACTGGGGAAACAGAACTGAACTCATCAGCACGCAGAGCATGATCGCCAGATAGCTTACGTGCACCTTCGAAATCATCGCCACCAGGCGCGGCCCCACCGATGTCCTCGCGATGGCCGGAAAGAGCAGGATGTTGGCCACCCTGTCGACGATCGTCAGTGCCAGCGCCAAGCGGCCGAAGGCACCCATCTCGGCCACCGTGGACGAGGTACCGAACAGCGAGGCGAGGAAGATCGTGATGCTCCCCTGGATGTGAAAGAAGATCGATGACGGGATCAGCGGCACCATGATCTTCAGGATCCGACCGTCGATGAACTTCTCGTCGGCCGGACCCGGTCGGACTTCCCGGATGCCCCGAGCCTGGAATTCCCGGCGATAGAAAAGAAGTCCGCATGCCTCGGAGACCACCGACGCCGTCAAGAGAAAGACGATCGAGTACGGTGTCAACGGCAGCAGCAGTACCGCGCCGACCAGCAGGAAGCGGATCGTCGTCACCATGAAACTGATCCGGCTGATGGCCGTCACCTGGCCGATGATCAACAGCACGGCGTTGACGAAGCCGGCGCGCAGCGAAGTCAGGACGGCCAGGACCACGATGCCGGCCGCCAGGACGTAGGCCCATTCGAGCCATTCATGCTGCACGAAGGTGTAGGCGCCATAGGGCACGACGATCAGGAAGCTGAGCACCAGCATCAGCGTGCGCCGGCGGAAGATCTGTCCGCACACGGCCATCACCCAAGGCACTTCGCTGCTGCGCTGGCCGATGATCGGCAGCGCGCACTTGGAAAGCCCGAGGTCGGTGATGCCGATGATCAACTGCATGCAGGTGATCAGGAAGGTGTAGACGGCGTACTGTTCCTTCGGCACCACGTTGACGATCAACAACCCAGCGACTCCTCCGACCGCGACGCTGAAGGATTCGACGCCGCTGACCATGACGAACTGGCGCAGCCTGGACAGGAGGTTCATTAAAAGGGGGGGATGGAAGCGGGCTTGCGCATCAGGAGGCGACGCGCAGCAAGGAAGATACGCGATATTCGATCCATGGCCGCCCCCGCCCGACGGAACAACGCGAACTAATACACGGCATGCGATGCGGATTCCGGGCTCGTGCTAGATCAGCGGTGTCGCCAGCATCGGCCGTTCGAAATAGTCGCCCAGCGTCTCCAGCGCCCGCGGCTCCAGGATGCGCAGCCAGCCGTTGTCGAGCTTGTAGAGCCCGAGGCGCTGCAGCCGGCGCAGGGTCTTGTTGGTGTGCACCAGCGACAGGCCCAGGGCGTCGGCGATGTGCTGCTGGTTGAAGGGAAACTCGGCCCAGCCGTCGCGCACCATGCCCACGCGCTCGGCACGCCGCCACAGGTGCATCAGCAGCATCGCCACGCGTTCGGCGGCGTTGCGCCGCCCGGCGGTCACCAGGTTGTCGTCGACCATCTTCTCTTCCCGCGCCGCCAGCCAGGTGATCTGGTAGCCCAGCTTGGGGTGGCCGTGGAAGAGATCCCAGAGCTTGTCGCGCTCGAAGGCGCAGAGCGTGACGCCGGTGACCGCCTCGACGCCATGGGTCTGGCCGTCGGCAAATTCGTCCTGCAGCCCGATGAAGTCGCCCGGCAACAGGAATCCGAGGATCTGGCGCCGGCCGTCGCTGAGCGTCTTGTAGCGAAAGGCCCAGCCCGAATAGAGCGTGAACAGCTCAGGCGAAGACCGATCCTCGGGCACCACCGGGCGGCCCGCGTCGAACACCCGGGTGCCGCTGCGAAAGTCCTCGATGGTCCGCACCTCGTTCGCTGAAACGGGCAAGAAGGCGGGATTGCGGCGCAGCCCGCACTCGTCGCAGGGATGGGCGCAGCGTGGCGGTGACACCGGCGCCGGATAGTCCTCGAATTTCACTTGGGCACTATAGGCCAAGGACGTGTGTCTTTTGACATTTCCGGGCGGAGCAGGCGCTTCTAAACTGCCCGCCGCATGTCCAATGAACTCAGCGAATTCCTCTACTGCAGCCAGCTGGCGCCCCACCTGCCGATCGAAGTCGTCGGCCAGATCGTGGGCCGCGCCCGCGTGCGCAACGCGAAGGACGGCATCACCGGCCTGCTCGTCTTCGATGGCCTGCGCTTCTGCCAGCATGTGGAAGGGCTGCGCGACCCGGTGCGCGCGCTGATGCAAAAGCTCGAGGCCGACCCGCGCCACGTCGAGTTCAAGATGCTGTTCGAGAGCCCCCTGGCGCGGCGGCGCTACCTGCGCTTCGATGTCGGCATGGCCGAAGTCGAAGACCGGGAAGCCCTGGCCGAGATGCAGTCGCTGAGCGGCGCCGCGGCCGTCGAGCGATTTCTCGCCCTACGGCCCAATTTCGACATCGCCGGCTGAAGCCAAGCCCTCAGGAGGCGTCGTCCCAGCTGTAGGTGGCGCCGTGCCCGTCCCAGGGCTCCATGACGAGGCGTTCGCCGGTGGCCACCTTCAACGATTCACCCGGTGCCAGCACCAGGTCCTCGCTGCCCCAATGGGCGGTGGCATCGCGCGTGATCCAGACGCGGCCCTGGCGCACGCGCAGCACGCTGGGACCGGAGGCCTTGAGCGTCATGGCATGGCCCGCCTCGAGCTGCCACGCGCCGCGGCGCACGGCCGGCGGCACGGTGGCCGGACGGGTCGGGGCGAAGGACGGAAGCGAGGACGAGGTGTAGGCGGCGGACATGATGGACTCCTGATGGATTGCCGAGAGCGCAATAGCGCGCTTCAGGAATGAATCATCCGCTTTGCTCCCTTGGAGGTCCAATGAAAACGGGGTAGCCTACTGATTCCGGATTCGCATCAATCCTTTTCTCGCCGACAGGCCGCCATGCTCCATTCGCAGACCCATTTGCGCTCCCGGCCGATCTCCGCCGGGCACCTGCGCGCCTTCGAAGCCGTGGCCCGGCACCTGAACTTCCGCGCCGCCGCGGAGGAGATGGCGCTGACCCAGTCGGCGGTCAGCCGGCAGATCCAGTCGCTCGAGGAAGAGGTGGGCGTGAGCCTGTTCCTGCGCCATACACGGGCGGTGGAACTGACCGACGCCGGCGCGCAGTTGCTGCTCGCCGTGCAGCAGTCGCTGCCGCGCGTCGACGGCGCGGTGCGCCAGATCCGGCAGAACGCGGGGCGCAAGAGCGTGTCGCTGACCACCTTTGCCTCGTTCGCGTCCATGTGGCTGATCCCGCGGCTGGAGGCCTTCCAGCGCGACAACCCCGAAATCGACATCCGCATCGATGCCAGCGATACGGCGCTGGACATGGACATGGCCGACGTCGACCTGGCGCTGCGCTACGGACCGCAGGACAACATGCCCAGCGGTTCGCTGCGCCTGTTCGGCGAAAACATCACGCCGGTGGCCAGCCCGTGGCTCATCAAGAGCAATCCGCCGATCAAGGCGCCCGCCGACATCGCCCGTTTCACGCTGATCGAGGCCGGCGACGCACACCGCACCCACCTCGAATGGCTGACCTGGCGGCGCTGGTTCGACGTCAACAAGATGCCGCGCGCCCAGCCGCGGCGCTGGCTGTACTTCAACTACGCCTACCAGATGGTGCAGGCCGCGCTCACCGGCCAGGGCCTGGTGCTGGCGCGCAGCTCGCTGATCGCCGAAAGCCTGGCCAACGGCGACCTGGTCGAAGTGCTGCCGCAGCACCGCATGGATTCACCGATGTCCTACTGGCTCATCATCGGCCCGCGCAGCGCGCTGCGCTCCGAGATCCAGGCCTTTTGCGAATGGCTGCAAAGCCAGGCCGCGATAACCAGGGAAACCATCGGCGAGAACTAGCCGATCGGCCAGACCACGCCGTTGTCGTTCAGGATGGCATCCAGCGGCAGGTCGTGCGGCTCGGGCTCGAAGTCGTCGACGAAGCCGGTGCCGAAGCCCAGGCCGACGGTGAAGGGCCGCGGCTCCAGCGCAGCCAGGGTGCGGTCGTAGAAACCGCCGCCGTAGCCCAGCCGGTAGCCGCCGGCGCTGTAGCCCAGGCAGGGCACGAACAGCAAGCTGGGCACGATCAGCTCGGTGTCCTTGGGCTTGGGGATGTCGAAGGCATCGTTCTCCATCGGGCAGCCCGGATACCACGAGTGGAAGGTCAGGGTCTTGTGCACCCGGTCGACCACCGGCAGGCCGATGCGACGCCGATGCGGCTCGTCCAGCAGTTC
>DASXKG010000361.1:0-5392 GCA_036496965.1 Variovorax sp. | reverse complement strand
CTGCTCGGAGGCCTCGCTCGGGCTCCTGCAGCGCAACCTGAGCTCGCACGGCATCCTCGCGGCCAGCCGCACCGAGGCGGCGGCGGCGCGGCGCTATACGCGCATCTTCGGCCGCGACGCCGCGATCTGCGTGATGGCGATGTGCGGCAGCGGCGTACCCGTGCTGGAACAGGGCGCGCTGGCCAGCCTCGAGGCGCTGGCGGCGCAGCAGGCGGCCAACGGGCAGATTCCCAAATACGTCGACCCGGAAGGCCGCGATGCCGACTTCTGGTATCTGGGTTGCATCGACGCCACCTTGTGGTGGCTGATCGCGGTGGACCATGTGCGCCGCCATGGCGGCGTCGGCGAGGCGCGTTGGCAGGGCGAGGTGGAGCGCGCGATCGGCTGGCAGCTGGCGCAGGAGCACCAGCACTTTCGGCTGCTGCAGCAAAACGAGGCCAGCGACTGGGCCGACATCATGCCGCGCTCGGGCTACGTGCTCTACAGCAACGCACTCTGGTATGAGGTCAAGCGCCGCTACGCGCTGGACCACGCCGAGGCGACGCGGCACCACTTCAACCACCTGTTCAATCCGTTCCAGCGCGACCTGCCCGAATACCACCGGGCCCGCCTGCTGCGCCACTATGCCCGCCGCGGCCGGCGTGATCCCGGGCTGTACCTCAGCTTCGTCAACCTGGCCGTGGTCGGCGACGAGGGGGATGTCTTCGGCAACGTGCTGGCGATCCAGAGCGCACTGGCCGACGCCTCCATGGCACGCCGGATCGTCAACACCATCGTCGAAGCGCGTGCCTGCGAGCCCTACCCGGTGCGGGTCGTGCTGCATCCTCTGTCGCGCCAGCACGAACTGTGGCGGGCGTACATGGGGCGCCATCGGCAGAACATCGTGCATCAGTATCACAACGGCGGCATCTGGCCCTTCGTCGGCGGGTTCTGGGTGATGGCGCTGGCCAGGCTCGGCCTGCACGAGCCGGCCTGGGCCGAACTGGCCCGATTGGCCCAAGTGAATGCGCTCGGCGATTGGCGCTTCACCGAGTGGTTCCACGGCCGCACACTGGCACCGATGGGCATGCCCGGCCAGAGCTGGAATGCCGCGGCCTTTGTGCTGGCCCGGCGTGCGCTCGACGGTGGTGCGGCGGCCTGGTGAGGCCTTTGCGCTCCGGCAGCCAGAGGACGACGAGTCGCGGATCGCCGAGCTTCGATCCGTTCAGCCGATCCGGACTCTGGATGTCCCCTCGAAGCGGTAGTCTGGAATCTCCAGATTGAGCGGGGCGGGCACATTCTTGACGACCCGGCCCGCCAGGTCATACACGGACCCGTGGCACGGGCACAGGAAGCCACCCGGGGCGTGCAGTCTGGCGTCGATCGCGTTGTCGTCCAGGCGCAGGATCGGCGTGCATCCCAGGTGAGTGCATACGCCGATGGCCACGAACAGCTCCGCGCGCTCGGAGCGCGTCGGATTGGCGCACGACGCAGGCTGCTCGGATCGCAGCGACATCGGATCGGCCAGTTGCGGGTCGGGCCGCTGGAGGGCGCGCACCATCTCGTCGGTCCGGCGCATGAGCCAGATCGGCTTGCCGCGCCAGGCGACGGTGATCAGCTGGGCGGGCGCCAGGCCGGATATGTCGACCTCGACCGGCCTGCCCCGGGCCCGGTCGCGCGCCGAGGGTTCCATGCTGGCGACGAACGGGTATGCGGCGGCCAGCAGGCCGATGCCGCCCCAGGCGGTCGTGGCGCACACGAGCAGGCGGCGCCGCTGCGCATCGGTCAGCGTTCCGGCGTCGATATCGCGAATCACTTCCCTGATCGAGCTCACGTTTCCTGCTCCCGCGCCGCGCAGTCCGGCGGCTCGCCCATGGCAGCGGGCGGGCCGCGGCCGCATCATGACTGCTGGTCGGCTGCCTCGGTGGGCCAAAGGAACAGGGCCCTGGCCGGCTGGTCGTGCTTCACGACCACCTTCTCGCGCAGGGTCTTGCCGGCGAGCGTCGCGTCGACGTCATACTGCCCTGGCGCCAGCTTGGCCAGAACGAAGGGGCCGGTCGAGACGGTCCGCAGCAGAGTGTGGCCCCCGGCATCGCGCACCACGACATTCACATCGGCCAGGAAGTCTGCGCGGTGCTGGTCCCTGGCGGCGAATTCCAGCGTCAGCGGCCAGTGGTGGCTGGCCTGCTCGATCGCCATCGACTCGTCCTGGCCGATGCCGCCGCTCAGGTATTGGACCGCACCGCTCTGCTGCACGGCCGGCAGCGCAGCGGCCTGGGCGATGGTGCCGCCCATCGTCAGTGCGCCCAGGGCCGTCGCGATCAAGGTTCTGTTGAACTTGGTTCTCATCACGACTCTCCTTGAAAGGGTTGGTGAAATTGAAAACTAGTTCCGGCCCCTTAAGCGGACCTTAATGCCATGCTGTCGGGCACCAATTTGCCGATTCCTGATCCATGCCTTATGGTGACCGGACACCGCCTCGGATGCCAGCTGGCGGCCGACCAGGAACCTCTCCAGCAAAGGAGGCTGACCGTGCCCACACGCATACTTGCCGCTTATGACGGATCCAAGGGCGCCGAGCGCGCGCTCGACTTTGCATTGGACCTTTGCAGGCGCTATGACGCCGAGCTACACGTTCTGGCGGTGACCCAGCCACCCGACTATGTGGGAGACCTCGTGATCCCGGCCCTGGTGGAGGCGACCCAGCAGTACCAGGAGAACCTGCTTGCCCCGCTCAGGCAGAAATTGGAAATCGAGTCCATTCGCGCAACGCTTTCCACCGAGATCGGCCAGCCGGCCGAACAGATCGTTCGCTATGCCGAAAAGCACGCGATCGACCATGTCGTCGTCGGTCACAGAGGCCATTCGCTGTTCGAGCGCTGGTTGATCGGCTCGGTGGCTCGCCGCGTCATTGCCCACTCCCGCAGCACAGTGACGGTGGTGCGATAGCTGGGCGTGTGCAGCACCGCCCGCGCAGGGCCTGTTGACGCTGCCTGCTGGATCGCGAAAGCCGGCCGTGCATCGCGCCGGCCGGCGCGGCACGCATCAGCCGTGCCAGTTGTCGCGCACGCGCTTTTCGCAGTCGGCGCGGGCATCCGGGGGGACGCGCTCGCAGCGGCGCAGCGCGTTCTGCTCGTAGCCGCCCGGGCTGGTCAGCGTGCCGTTGCGCTTGGCCGCGTTGGCGGCCGCGACTTCGTGCATGCAAGCCTGGTGGTTCACGCCCGGCTTGTTGCATCTGGCCGGATCGTCGGCCGCAGCCCGCGCGTCGCCAACCGCCATCAGCGCACCGGCGGCCACGATGGCGCCGACACTCGAACGAAGCACCAATCGGTTCATGGATGGATCCTCGAAACAAGGGGTGTCATAGTCTGCACTCGATTCGCCCGTGTGCAAAGGGTTTTGGCACGCGGCCGGGGCGGGTCGACGCCGCATGCCCGTGAGCCCACCAACACTTGGAAGAGGACCAGCCATGACTGCTTTTCGCGTCGAACACGATCTGCTGGGTGACCGCGAGGTCCCGGCACAGGCCTACTACGGCGTGCACACCTTGCGCGCCCAGGAGAATTTCCAGATCTCCGGCACCACCATCAGCGCCTATCCGGAACTGGTGAATGCACTGGCTTCGGTCAAGCAGGCCGCGGCCGAGGCCAATGCCGAGCTGGGTCTTCTGCCGGCGGCCAAGCGAGACGCCATCGTGGCGGCCTGCAAGGAGGTTCGCCGCGGCGCGCTGCACGACCAGTTCGTGGTCGACGTGATCCAGGGCGGCGCTGGCACCTCGACCAACATGAACGCGAACGAAGTGATCTGCAACCGCGCGCTCGAGCTGCTCGGCCATGGGCGGGGAGACTACCAGTACCTGCATCCCAACGAGGATGTGAACATGGCGCAAAGCACCAACGACGTCTATCCGACCTCGCTGCGCATCGCCACCTGCTTTGCCATCGACCGCCTGCTGGCCGCCATGGACCGCTTGCGCGCCGAATTCGCGGCCAAGGCGGTCGAGTTCGCGCCGTTGCTCAAGATCGGCCGCACGCAACTGCAGGATGCGGTGCCGATGACGCTGGGCCAGGAGTTCTCGACCTACGCGGTGATGCTGGAGGAAGACCTGGACCGCCTGCGCGAGGCTTCCCTGCTGATCCGCGAGATCAACCTCGGCGCCACCGCCATCGGCACGGGCATCACCGCGCATCCCGACTACGCGGGCAAGGCGCTCAAGGCGCTGGTGGCGATCACCGGCATCGAACTCAGTTCGGCGCCGAACCTGATCGAGGCCACCCAGGACTGCGGCGCCTTCGTGCAGTTGTCGGGCGTTCTCAAGCGCATCGCGGTCAAGCTCTCGAAGACCTGCAATGACCTGCGCCTGCTGTCCAGCGGGCCGCGCTCGGGCTTCGGCGAAATCAACCTGCCACCGATGCAGGCCGGCTCGTCGATCATGCCCGGCAAGGTGAACCCGGTGATCCCCGAAGTGGTGAACCAGGTGGCCTTCGAGGTCTTCGGCAACGACCTGACCGTGACCTTCGCCGCCGAGGCCGGACAGCTCCAGCTGAATGCCTTCGAGCCGATCATTGCCAGCGCCCTCTTCCGCAGCTTCAAGCACCTGACGAACGCCTGCGACACCCTCGCCGAACGCTGCGTGCGCGGCATCACCGCCAATCCGGACCGCCTGAAGGAAAGCATCGAACGCTCGATCGCGCTGGTCACGGCCCTGAATCCGATCATCGGCTACAAGGCGGCGACCGAGGTGGCGACCGAGGCCCACGCCAACGGCACCAACGTGCGCGAGGTCGTGCTGCGACGCGGACTCATGACCGAGGCCGAGCTCGACAACGCGCTGCGCCACGAGGTGCTGACGCAACCCCGTGCCTACGAAGCCGCGCAGCGCAAGGCCTGAGCGCTCGCCCGCGGGCGGTCTGCCGTGGCATTTACGCTGCGTTGATGCCGTCGAGCGCAATCTTTGCACTGCTTTCATGCCTCGCTTGACAGACTGAGGCCTTGTTCTTTGATTGCAGGATCTTCATGGCTTATGCCGCTTACCGGGAAAACATCGGCACCGTCCGGCCGCAACCCCAGACCGTTTTCAGCGTCCTGGACGTCATCGTAGCGACCGCTGTCGCCCTTCGGGTGCGCCGGGGCATCGCGCAATGTCCCGGAGCAGGCGTGTTGCGCTGCGAGCCGCTCAAGCAGGCCAGCGCGTCATGTCCGAGCGCGGCGCCGCGCGCTCGGCTCATCATCCGCCTGCCGACCGGGAGCTACGCGCAGGTGCTGCATTGCCTGATGGAATGCGCACCGGATGGGGAGATCGGTCACCTGGTCGCTTGGCGCGACCACCTGGCAAGCCGCGGGCTGGGCTCCGGGGGATGAAGCGGCGCGCCTGACCGGCAGGCTTCACGGCGCCGACATCGGCCCGTCGTTT
>DASXKG010000360.1:0-5195 GCA_036496965.1 Variovorax sp. | reverse complement strand
CCCGTTGGCGATCTGAAGGATCGAACTTTCCGGACGCGTGAGATCGTGCAGAACGACCTCGATGTGGTTGCCGATCATGGCCCCGAGCATGTCGACGATGCAGGACAACGCGCCGAGGATGATCTCGCGCTCGCGCAGCACCTCGGGCGGAAGTGACCGCCTGGCCCGGGCCCGCCGCTGCTGCTGCGCGACGAACGACCTGATTTCGCTGCGCACTTCCGGTGCTGACATGGCCGTGCCGGCTCCTGGTCACGAGGGATTGACATGCGGGATGCGTGCCGCCTACATTCTAAACACCTTGTTGAATGCTTCAACAATACGTTTACTCACCATCCAAGGGCTGAGCACCGCATGGCCACGAGCCTCACGCCGACGGAAATCCTCGCGCTGCGCGAGCCCTTCGCGCACTTGCGCGACCGGGTCTATCTCGACACGGCCGCCGCCGGGCTGACCTGGCAGGGCCAGGGCGCGGCCGTCGCGCACTTCTACGACCACATCAAGAGCCGCGGCTACGACGCCCGCCCCGAGTGGTGGGCGATGACACAGCGCGTGCGCACGCGGCTGGCCGCCCTGCTGGGCGTGACGCCGGCCGACATCTGCTTCGTCTCCAACACCACCGAGGGCCTGAACCTGGCCGCGCACAGCTTGCAGATCCAGCGCGGCGATCGCCTGGTGATGGCGGCAGATGAATTCCCGTCGGTGGCGAACATCTGGATCGGCGCGCAGCGTGCCGGCGCCGAGATCGTGCGGGTGCCGGTGCCGCGCGAGCACGAACGCGAAGCTGCGCTGCTGGCCGCGCTGGACGAACCCACCCGCCTGCTGATCGTGTCGCAGGTGCATTCGAGCACCGGCACCACGCTGGATCTGGCCCGCCTCGGCCGGCGCTGCCGGGAGCGCGGCGCGCTGCTGATGGTGGACGGCATGCAGGCCCTGGGCGCCGTGCCCATCGAGCTCTCGCCGGTCGACATCTACGCATCGTCCTTCTTCAAGTGGATGCTGTCCGGCTTCGGGGTGGGCGTGCTGGTCACTTCGCCGCAGGCCCGGGCAACGATGGAACCCGCGTACCGAGGCTACGCGAACCTTGAAGAAGAGCATCAGCTGCAGTACGCCCACGTCAACATCCCCGCCATGTATGGCCTGGACGCGACGCTCGACTTCTTCGAGGGCATCGGATGGGGCATGGTCCACCAGCGCGTGCGCGAACTGGGCCAGCACCTCGCCCTGGGCGCTGTCCGGCGCGGGCTGGATCTGGTCACGCCGCCATCGATGCACGCCGGCATCTTCGTCGTCCGCCGCCGTGACGGCGAAGCGACCCGGCAAGCGCTGTCGGCGCGAAACATCAGCGTGTCGGCGCGCGGAGCGGGCGTGCGCATCTCGCCCCACTACTACAACACGGCCGAAGAGATCGACCAGTGCCTCGACGCCCTGGTCGAACTCGCCCACTGACCCACCAGGAGATTCCATGCGCCAGCCACCGAAACCTGCCCGCCCGCTTGCCGTCGCACTCGCCCTCTCACTTGCCGCCGGCTGCGCCGCGGTCCCTGCATGGTCCCAGCCCGCTGCACCGACTGCCTCACCCACCGTGTCGCCGACGCTGGCCGCGGTGAAGTCACGCGGCGTACTCAACTGCGGCGTGATCGGCAGCTCGGCGAACTTCTCGCTGCCCGACAGCCAGGGCGTGATGCGCGGCATCGACGCCGACTCCTGCCGGGCCATCGCTGCCGCCGTCTTCGGCGATGCCAATAAGGTGAAGTACATCAGCCTCACGCCGGCGCAGCGGCTGGTGGCCGTGCAGTCGGGCGAGGCCGACGTGGCCTACGCCAACATCACCTGGACCATGACGCGCGAGACCAAGTCGGGCGTCCAGTTCGCGGCGCCGAACTTCTACGACACCTGGGGCTTCCTGGTGCCCAAGGCCTCGAACGTCACCTCGACCGCCAAGCTCAACGGCGCCAGCGTGTGCATGATCGCCGGCGCCGGCGAATCGAACGCCGCCGAATTCTTCGGCAAGATCAACGTGCGCTACAAGGCGGTGCCCTTCGCCGAAGGCGAGCAGATGCGCAAGGCCTTCCTGGCCAAGCGCTGCGACGTCATGTTCCACGACGTGTCGGCGATCGCGAGCTTCAAGGCCACGCTGGGGCCGCAGGCCGGCGACTACGTGCTGCTCTCGGAAACCTACGGACGCGAGCCGCTGGCCGGCGCCGTGCGCAAGGGCGACGACCGCTGGTTCGACATCGTGCACTACACCTACAACGCCATGGTGGCCGCCGAGGAACTGGGCATCACCTCGCAGAACATCAAGACCTTCTCGAACTCGAACGATCCGGCGGTCAAGCGCCTGCTGGGCATCGAGGGCGATCTCGGGCCCTCGATGGGACTGGACAAGGAATGGGCCGCCAACGTGATTGCCCAGGTGGGCAACTACGGCGAGATGTGGGAGCGGGCCTTCGGCGCCAGCGGGATGCCGCGCGGGCCGAATCGCCTGGCCGCCCAGGGCGGACTGCTGTACGCCTATCCCATGCAATGAGCGCCAACCCGGGCGCCGGCGCATCGTGACCAGCGCGATCCTGGCGCAGCGCGAGGCGCGGCCGCCGCCCCGTGCGCAAAGATGGAACTGGCGCGAGATGCTGCGCCAGGCGCTGGCCTTCGCGGTGTTGGGCGGCATGCTGTTCCTGATGTTCCGGGTCACCAGCGCCAACCTGCAGGCGCGCGGCATCCGCTCCGGCTTCGCATTCCTGTGGGAGCCTTCGCGAACCCCGGTGACCGATGCCCCCCTCCTGGTGCAGGCCGGCGTCGACAGCTATGCCAGGGCCTTCGCCGCCGGTGCCCTGAACAGCCTGAAGCTCACGCTCGCGACGGTGGCGGCTGCCACGCTGGTCGGCCTGCTGGTGGGGCTGGGCCGCCTGTCCGCCAATGCCCTGGTGCGCACGCTGTGTGCGACCTATGTCGAGGCCATGCGCAACGTGCCGGTGCTGCTGCACGTGTTCCTCTGGTACGGGCTGGTGCTGGCCCTGCCGGCAGCGGCGGACGCGGGCGCCGCGCCGCATTTCGTGCTCGCCACCAACCGCGGCATCTATCTGCCATGGCCCGGCGTCGATGCCAACGGCGCATGGTCCCTGGTCCGGCCCGCCGTCGACGGCTTCGAGGTCCGGGGCGGCATCTTCATGTCGCCGGAATTCGTGGCGCTGTTCGTCGGCATCTCGCTCTATGCGGGCGCCTTCATCGCGGAGATCGTGCGCGCCGCGGTCGGCTCGCTGCCGCGCGGCCAATGGGAGGCCACGGCCGCGCTCGGCCTGACGCGCGGCACGGCTTTGCGCCGGGTGGTGCTGCCCCAGGCCCTGCGCGTGGCCATCCCGCCCGTGACCAGCGAGTACATGGGCATCTTCAAGAACAGCACCCTGGCCGTGGCCGTGGGCTACCAGGATTTCATGGCCATCAGCAACACCATGCTGACCGACACCGGGCAGGCAGTGGAGGTGATGGCGATCGTCATGGCCTTCTACGCCATCGTGAGCCTGCTGGTCAGCGCCGCCATGCATGCCTACGGGCAACGCAGCCTGCGCTGGACTCTGTGATGCGGGCTCTGACATGAGGTACGTGGCTACGACGCGCATCGAGGCGGCGCCGCCGCCGCCCTTTGCCAAGGGGCTGCCGGCCAAGCTGCGGCGGCTGTTCTTCAGTACGCCGACTTCGTCCCTGGCCACGGTGCTGCTGGCGCTGTTGTGCTGCGCAGTCGCCTGGAAGGCGCTGGCCTGGGGCGTGCGCGACGCCGTCTTCAGCACCGGCGGCGCAGGCGCCGAGGCCTGCCGGGCGCCCGGTGCGGGCGCTTGCTGGGCCTTCGTGGGCGAGAAGCTGCGCCTGGTCCTGTTCGGCATCTACCCCTACGCGCTCCAATGGCGCCCGGCGATCGCGATCGCCGTGCTGGTCGGCATGTATGCCCTCTCGGCCTGGCCGCGCATGTGGAAGCTGCGCCTGGCCTGGGCCTGGCTGCTGGCGCTCGCCGCCTGCGCCATGCTGATGTTCGGCGGCTGGTTCGGCCTGGCCTACGTGCCGGACGACCAATGGGGCGGCCTGCCGGTGACCCTCATCATCGCCACCTTCGGGCTGGTTGCCGGATTCGCCCTGTCGATCCCGCTGGCGCTGCTGCGACATTCGCGGCGCGGCGGCATGGGCAAGGCGCTGGCCGTGGCCTACATCGAACTGGTGCGCAGCGTGCCGCTGCTGGCGGTGCTGTTCCTGGCCAGCGTGATGATTCCGCTCTTCCTGCCCCAGGGCATGGACGTGTCCAAGCTGCTGCGGGTGATCGTCGCCTTCGCGCTGTTCACGGCCGCCTACCTGGCCGAAGTGGTGCGCGGCGGCCTGCTGTCGATTCCCAACGGCCAGCGGGAGGCGGCCGCGGCGCTCGGGCTGACGGCCTTCACGACCACCGCCCGCGTGCTGCTGCCGCAGGCGCTCGGCGCGGTGCTGCCGGCCCTGGTGAATGTCTTCATCGCCTTCTTCAAGGCGACCTCGATCGTGGTGGTGGTCGGCATCTTCGATCTCATGACCGCGGCCAACCGGGCGGTGGCGGACTCGGAATGGCAGGGCTTCGGCACCGAGATCTACCTGTTCGTCGCCGCCATCTACTTCGTGTTTTGCTATGCGATGTCGCGCTACAGCGCCTGGTTGCAGGCCGCGCGCGACCCGTCCGGCTCCCCATGAATGACGCCATGCCTGCTCCTCCACCCGCACCCGGCAGCATTCTGCACATCGCCGAGTTGAACAAGTGGTACGGCAGCTACCACGCCCTGCGCGACATCAGCATCGACGTGGCGCCCGGCGAGCGCATCGTGGTCTGCGGCCCTTCGGGTTCCGGCAAATCCTCGCTGATCCGTTGCGTCAATGGCATCGAGGGCTTCGACACCGGCGAGTTGCGCGCCTGCGGTGTCACGCTGGGACCGTCGGCGACGGTGGCCGAGCTGCTCGCCGTGCGGCGCAGCGTCGGCATGGTGTTCCAGCAATTCAACCTCTTCCCGCACATGACGGTACTCGACAACTGCACGCTGGCCCCGGTCTCCGCGCGCAAGCTGGCCCCGCGTGATGCCGAGGCGACGGCCATGGCGCTGCTGGAGCGGGTGCGCCTGGCCGAATATGCGGCCCGGTACCCGGCGCAGCTGTCAGGCGGTCAGCAGCAGCGCGTGGCGATCGCGCGCGCG
>DASXKG010000359.1:0-1672 GCA_036496965.1 Variovorax sp. | reverse complement strand
AGCTGCTGGCCGAGGCCGGCGTGAAGACGCCGCTCGACCTCACGATGACGCTGCCGCCGCCGCCCTACGCGCGCCAGGGCGGTGAGGTGATCGTGGCCGAGCTGGCCAAGATCGGGATCAACGTGAAGGTGCAGAACGTCGAGTGGGCGCAGTGGCTGAGCGGCACCTATGGCGGCGGCCACGACTTCGACCTCACCATCGTCTCGCATGTCGAGCCCTTCGACCTCGGCAACTATGCCAAGCCGGACTACTACTGGGGCTACCAGTCGAAGGCCTTCGACGCGCTCTACGACAAGATCAAGCACACGGCCGATGCGGCCGAGCGCAACCGCCTGATCGGCGATGCCCAGCGCATGCTGGCCAGCGATGCAGCCAACGGCTTCCTGTACCAGCCGCAGTTCCCGACCATCGCGAAGAAGAACGTGCGCGGCCTGTGGAAGGAAATGCCGATCTTCGTCAACGACCTGTCGACGATGTACTGGGCATGAGATGAGTTCGGCGCTGCACGATCTGTCGGCCCGGCAACTCATCACCGCCTACCGCGCGCACAGCCTGTCGCCGGTCGAGGTGACCCAGGCGGTGCTCGAACGCATCGAGCGTTGGGAACCGCACCTGCAGGCGACCTGGCTGCTACGCCCCGAAGCGGCGCTCGCGCAGGCACGCGCTTCCGAAGCCCGCTGGCAGCGCGGCGCGCCGCAGGGGCCGCTCGACGGCGTGCCCACCACGATCAAGGAAAATATCGCCACCCAGGGCGACCCGATGCCGGCCGGCACGGCGGCGGTCGACCTGCGCCCGGCGGCCGCGGATGCACCGCCCGCCGCCCGCCTGAAGGAAGCCGGCGCGGTGATCGTCAGCAAGACCACCATGCCCGACTACGGCATGCTGTCCTCCGGCCTGTCGAGTTTCCACCGGCTGGCGCGCAACCCCTGGGACCTGACCAGGACGCCGGGCGGATCGAGCGCCGGTGCGGGCGCCGCGGCGGCGGCCGGCTATGGCCCGCTGCACATCGGCACCGACATCGGCGGATCGCTGCGCCTGCCCGCCGGCTGGTGCGGCATCTTCACGCTCAAGCCCAGCCTGGGCCGGGTGCCCATCGATCCGCCCTACATGGGCCGGGCCGCCGGCCCGATGACGCGCAGTGTCGGCGATGCGGCCTTGATGATGCAGGCGCTGGCGCAATACGATCCGCGCGACAGCATGGCGCTGCCGCCGCAGGACATCGACTGGGCCGCGCACGACGTCGACGCCGAGCATCTGCGCGGCCTGCGCATCGGGCTCTTGCTCGACGCCGGATGCGGGCTGCCGGTCGAGCCTGCGATCCGCGATGCCGTCGCGCACGCGGCCCGGCTTCTGGAGCGCGCCGGTGCGATCGTCGAGCCGATGCCGCCCTTCATGACGCAGACCATGCTGAGCGGCATGGACCACCTGTGGCGCATGCGCTCGCTGGTCGACATGAACGCCCTGCGGCCGGAGCAGCGCGCCCGGGTCCTGCCCTACATCCGCGACTGGGCCGAGAGCGCGGCCGGCTTCGGCGGCGAGCATGTGTTCCGCGCCTTCAGCCAGTTCCATGCGACCCGGGCCGCGGCAGTGGCGGCCTGCGCGAAGTACGACTACGTCATCTCGCCGACCGCCCCCAACATGCCGGCCGCGGCCGAACTGCCCTCGCCCACCA
>DASXKG010000358.1:0-6588 GCA_036496965.1 Variovorax sp. | reverse complement strand
CTCAAGGCGCCGGTCGATGCCGCCGCCAAGGGCCTGGTCATCGAAGCGCAGCTCGACAAGGGCCGGGGCCCGGTGGCGACCGTGCTGGTCCAGTCCGGCACCCTCAAGGCCGGCGACGTGGTGCTGGCCGGCTCGACCTATGGCCGCGTGCGCGCCATGCTGGACGAGGACGGCAAGTCGATCAAGGCGGCGGGGCCGTCGATCCCGGTCGAGATCCAGGGCCTGACCGAAGTGCCGCAGGCCGGCGACGAGTTCATGGTGATGGGCGACGAGCGCCGTGCGCGCGAGATCGCCACCTACCGCGCCGGCAAGTTCCGCAACACCAAGCTGGCCAAGCAGCAGGCCGCGAACCTGCAGAACATGTTCACCGACCTGTCGGCGGGCGAGGTGCAGACGCTGCGCATCATCATCAAGGCCGATGTGCAGGGCTCGCAGGAAGCGCTGGCCCAGTCGCTGCTCAAGCTGGCGACCGACGAGGTCAAGGTGCAGATGGTGTATGCGGGCGTCGGCGGCATCAGCGAGAGCGACATCAACCTCGCCATCGCGTCGAAGGCCATCGTGATCGGCTTCAACGTGCGCGCCGATGCCGGTGCGCGCAAGCTGGCCGAGAGCAACGGCGTGCAGCTGAACTACTACAGCATCATCTACGACGCGGTGGACGAGATCAAGGTGGCGATGTCCGGCATGCTGGCACCCGAGCGGCGCGAAGAGATCATCGGCTCGGCCGAGATCCGCACCGTGTTCGTGGCCTCCAAGATCGGCACGGTCGCGGGCTGCATGGTCACTTCCGGCCTGGTCCACCGCGGCGCGCATTTCCGCCTGCTGCGCGACAACGTGGTGGTCTACACCGGCGAAATCGACTCGCTCAAGCGCATGAAGGACGACGTGCGCGAAGTGCGCGAAGGCTTCGAGTGCGGTATCAAGCTCAAGAACTACAACGACATCAAGGAAGGCGATCAGCTGGAGTTCTTCGAGATCAAGGAGATTGCGCGGACGCTGTAAGGCGTGCGGGCAGCGACCATGCACCGGCTCAAGACCCTGTGGCGCCAGCAGAAGGGCTTCGTGCTCTTCATCGGGCTGATGTTCGTGTTCCGCTCGGCCGTGGCCGACTGGAACTACGTGCCGTCGTCCTCGATGAATCCGACGCTCTGGGCCGGCGACCGGGTGCTGGTGAACAAGGCCGCCTACAGCCTGCGCGTGCCCTTCACGCTGCATGCGCTGGCGCGCTGGTCGCAGCCCGCGCGCGGCGACGTGATCACCTTCGATTCGCCGGTCGACGGCGTCAACCTCATCAAGCGCGTGATCGCGGTCGGCGGCGACACCGTCTCCATGGCGAACAACGTGCTGCGCGTCAACGGCCTGCAGGTGCAGCGCACCCTGGTGGCCGAGGACCTGGTGGTGCCGACCGAGCTCGGCCCGATGAAGGAACAGATCTGGCGCGAACACCGCAGCGGACTCGACATCGAGGTGGCGCGGCTGCCGTCCTTCAACCGCTCGACCGGCTTCGCGCCGGTGGTGGTGCCCCGGGGCTACGTGATGGTGATGGGCGACAACCGCGACAACAGCAACGACTCGCGCTTCATCGGCTTCATCGACCAGAACCGCATCACCGGCAAGGCCGAGCGGATCGTGATGTCGCACGATCCTGCCACCTTCTTCCTGCCGCGCGCCGAGCGCTGGTGGCTCCCCCTGCACCTCTGAAGCCGCCGCCATGCCCAAGCGCAAAGCCGCAACCCCCAACCGCGCCTTCAAGGTGGCCGATCAGATCCAGCGCGACCTGACGGAGCTGATCGCGCGCGAACTGAAGGACCCGCGGGTCGGCATGGTCACCATCCAGGCGGTGGAGGTCACGCCCGACTATGCGCATGCGAAGGTCTTCTTCAGCCTGCTCGTGGGCGACCCGGTGGAGACCACCGAGGCCTTGAACCAGGCGGCTGGTTTCCTGCGCAACGGCCTGTTCAAGCGGCTGCACATCCACACCGTGCCGACCTTGCATTTCCAGTTCGACCGCACCACCGAACGCGCCGCCGACATGAACGCCCTGATCGCCCAGGCCGTCGCTTCGCGCTCCAAAGACGACTGACATGCCCGCGCCACGCACAAGGGTGCAGCGGCGCCCTGTGCACGGGGTGTTGCTGCTCGACAAGCCGCTGGGTCTTTCCAGCAACCAGGCCTTGCAGAAGGCCAAGTGGCTGCTGCGCGCGGAAAAAGCCGGCCACACCGGCACGCTCGATCCGTTGGCCACCGGCGTGCTGCCGCTGTGCTTCGGCGCCGCCACCAAGTTCAGCCAGCTGCAGCTGGATGCCGACAAGACCTATGAAGCCATCGCCCGGCTCGGCGTCAAGACGGCCACCGGCGATGCCGAGGGCGCGGTGATCGCCGAGCGGCCCGTGGCACTGGCCGCCGGCGACCTGGCGCGCGTGCAGGCGCAGTTCACGGGCGCGCTGCGCCAATTGCCGCCGATGCACAGCGCGCTCAAGAAGGACGGCAAGGCGCTCTACGAGTACGCGCGCCAGGGCATCGAGGTCGAGCGCCAGGCGCGCGACGTGGTGGTGCATGAACTGCGGCTCGAAGCGCTGTCCGCCACCGAGATCCGCATCCGTGCCGGCGTCAGCAAGGGCACCTACATCCGCACGCTGGCCGAGGACATCGGCGAGGCGCTGGGCTGCGGCGCGCACCTGAGGGCGCTGCGCCGCGTGGCCACCGGCGGCTTCGACGTGGCGCAGTGCCTGACGCTCGAGGCGCTCGAGGCCATGGACGAGGACGAGCGGCTGGCGCGATTGTTGCCGGCGCAAGCCCTGGTGGCCGATCACACGCGCGTCACGCTGGCTGCCGAAGATGCCGGACGCTTTCTTTCCGGCCTGCGCCGGCGCGGCCCCTGGGCCGATGCGCCGGCCGTGGCCGTGTTCGGCAGCGCGCCCGAGGCCTTCCTGGGCACTGCCCACGTGCAGGGCGGCGAACTGATTCCGGGGCGCTTGCTGAGCCCCATCGAAATCCAGCAGACACTACTTTTGACCGAAGCGACACCATGAGCACCAACCAGATTCGCAACATTGCCATCATTGCCCACGTGGACCATGGCAAGACCACGATGGTCGACCAATTGCTGCGCCAGTCCGGCACCTTCGCCGAGCACGAGAAGGTGGTCGACACCGTGATGGACAACAACGCCATCGAAAAAGAGCGCGGCATCACCATCCTGGCCAAGAACTGCGCGGTGACCTGGAAGGGCACGCACATCAACATCGTCGACACCCCCGGCCACGCGGACTTCGGCGGCGAGGTGGAACGCGCGCTCAGCATGGTCGACGGCGTGGTGCTGCTCATCGATGCCCAGGAAGGCCCGATGCCCCAGACCCGCTTCGTCACCAAGAAGGCCCTGGCGCTGGGCCTCAAGCCGATCCTGGTGGTGAACAAGGTCGACAAGCCGGGTTCGCGCCCCGACTATGTCGTCAACGCCGCCTTCGACCTCTTCGACAAGCTCGGCGCCACCGACGAACAGCTGGATTTCCCGGTGGTCTATGCCTCCGGCATCAACGGCTGGTCGTCGATGGAAGAGGGCGAGCAGGGCGAGCAGTGGGGCCCCGACATGTCGGCGTTGTTCAACACCATCCTGGACCATGTGCCCTACCATGCCGGCGATGCCGAAGCGCCGCTGCAGCTGCAGATTTCCGCGATCGACTTCTCGACCTTCGTGGGCCGCATCGGCGTCGGACGCATCAACGCCGGCACCATCAGGCCGATGATGGACGTGGTGGTCATGGAAGGCCCGGACGGCAAGGCCGTCAAGGGCCGGGTGAACCAGGTGCTGACCTTCCAGGGCCTGGAGCGGGTGCAGGCCACCGAAGCCGGCCCGGGCGAGATCGTGCTGATCAACGGCATCACCGACATCGGGATCGGCGTCACCGTCACCGACCCGGCCAACCCGACGCCGCTGCCGATGCTCAAGGTCGACGAGCCGACCCTGACCATGAACTTCTGCGTCAACACCAGCCCGCTGGCCGGCCGCGAGGGCAAGTTCGTCACCAGCCGCCAGATCTGGGACCGGCTGCAGAAGGAACTGCAGCACAACGTGGCGCTGCGCGTCAGTGAAACCGACGAGGAAGGCATTTTCGAGGTGATGGGCCGCGGCGAATTGCACCTCACCATCCTGCTGGAGAACATGCGCCGCGAAGGCTTCGAGATGGCTGTGTCCAAGCCGCGCGTGGTGTTCCGCGAGATCAATGGCGAGAAGCACGAGCCGATCGAGCTGGTCACGGCCGACATCGAGGACCAGCACCAGGGCGGCGTGATGCAGGCCCTGGGCGAACGCAAGGGCGAGCTGGTCAACATGGAGCCGGACGGCCGCGGCCGCGTGCGGCTCGAATACCGCATTCCGGCGCGGGGCCTGATCGGCTTCACCAACGAATTCCTCAACCTGACGCGCGGCTCGGGCCTGATCTCGAACATCTTCGACCGCTACGAGCCGTTCAAGGGTGACATCGGCAGCCGCAAGAATGGCGTGCTGATCTCCATGGACGATGGCGAGATCTTCACCTACGCGCTCGGCAAGCTGGACGACCGCGGCCGCATGTTCGTGCGCGCCAACGACCCCGTGTACGAAGGCATGATCGTCGGCGTCCACAGCCGCGACAACGACCTGGTGGTCAACGCCACGCGCACCAAGCAGCTCACCAACTTCCGCGTCTCGGGCAAGGAAGACGCGATCAAGATCACGCCGCCGATCGAACTCACGCTGGAGTACGGCGTGGAATTCATCGAGGACGACGAGCTGGTCGAGATCACGCCCAAGAGCGTGCGGCTGCGGAAGCGCCACCTGAAAGAGCACGAGCGCAAGCGTGCCGCCCGGGAATGACGGCAGCGGCCACCCGGTGAGCCGGCGCGGCCCCTCGCACGGCCGGGCGGCCTGGCTGATGGTGGCCGTGACGCTCATGTGGGCCACGGCCGGCGTAGTCACGCGCCAGCTCGAAGAGGCGCGCAGTTTCGAAGTCACCTTCTGGCGCAGCTTCTTCACCTTGCTCAGCCTGCTGGTGATCCTGCCGCTGTGGCAGGGCCGCGGGGTGTGGGCCCGGATGCGCAGCGGCGGCCGCGCCTTGTGGATCTCGGGCGTGTGCTGGGGCGTGATGTTCACCGCCTTCATGGTGGCGCTGACCCTGACCCGCGTGGCCAACGTGCTGGTGACGATGGCGCTGGGACCCTTGCTCACGGCGCTGGCGGCCCGTCTGTTCATCGGCCACCGCCTGCCGGCCCGGACCTGGGCAGCGATCGTGGCGGCCGGCCTCGGCATCGCATGGATGTACGGCAGCCAGCTCGGCGAGGGCCTGCTGCTGGGCACCGGGGTGGCCCTGCTGGTGCCGCTGGCCACGGCCTGCAACTGGACCGTGGCGCAGCATGCGCATGGCAAGGGGCATGACATCGACCTCGTCCCCGCGGTGATGATCGGCGCCGCGATCTCCTCGCTGGTCGCCCTGCCGCTGGCCTGGCCGTTGCAGGCGAACTCGCACGACCTGCGGCTGCTGGCCTTCCTGGGCCTGTTCCAGCTGGCGATTCCGTGCGTGCTGTCGATGCTCTGCGCCCGCGTGCTGAAGGCGCCGGAAGTAGCGCTGCTGGCGCTGCTCGAGGTGGTCTTCGGCATCGCCTTGGCCTGGGTGGGAGCGGGCGAAGAACCCGAAGCGAGCGTGTTGATCGGCGGTGTCGTCGTGATCGGCGCGCTGATCGTCAACGAGTGGCTGGGACTGCGCGATCGGCGTGGTGCTCTCGAGCAGGGACTGCCCAAGCCGCAGCGGCCATGAAAAAGGCCGGCACCACGGCCGGCCTTGTCATGCCAGGCGCAAGTGCGCTCAGGGCCTGGCGACCTTCCAGGCGCCATTGAAGCCGTCGCCCATCTTGTCGCCGGCCTTCACGTCCTTCGAGTAGTAGTACAGCGGCGCGCCGTTGAAGGCCCACTGCATCTTGCCGTCGTCGCGCGTGATGACGGTGTAGCCGGCCATCGGCATCGCGCCGCTGGGAGCCGTCAGCGCCGGCCACAGGTTGGCGCAGGGGCCGTTGCAGGCGGACTTGCCGTTGCCGGGCACGTCGCGGGCGAAGGTGTAGAGCGTCATGCCCGTCGGGCCGATCAGCACGCCATCGGCGGTCCGCGTCGGCGTGTCCGGCGCCTTGCTGGACATCATGCTGGACATGCTGGAGCAGCCCGCGAGCAGGGCGGCGGCAAGGATCGTGGCGCTGAGCAGTTTCATGGTTTTTACTCCTTCGGTTAAAAAACGAATGCAGCCCGGCGAGTCTAGCTGCCGGCCGGCTCGAGCTGCTGATAAACAGCCGTCGCCGGCTGCCGCAACTCGAAAAAATCAGCGCTTGATCCGGCTCTTCATGGCGCGCTCGACCTCGCGCTTGCCTTCGCGGTCCTTGATGGTGTCGCGCTTGTCATGTTCGGCCTTGCCCTTGGCCAGTGCGATCTCGCACTTGATCTTGCCGGCCTTCCAGTGCAAGTTGAGCGGCACCAGCGTGTAGCCCTTCTGCTCCACCTTGCCGATCAGCCGGCGGATCTGCTCCTTGTGCAGCAGCAGCTTCTTGGTGCGCACGGAGTCCGGA
>DASXKG010000357.1:0-2149 GCA_036496965.1 Variovorax sp. | reverse complement strand
TGGGAAGTGGAAACGCATGTGCGCGACTTCGGCCCGCAGGAGGAGCCCGTGTGCTGGATGCTGCTGGGATACGCCTCCGGCTACACCAGCGCCTTCATGGGCCGGCCTGTGCTCTTCAAGGAAGTCGCCTGCTGCGCCTGCGGCGCCCCGCACTGTCGCATCGAGGGCCGTCCGCTGGCAGCCTGGCCCGATGGCGAGGCGCTGGCGCGCGACTACGACGCCGATTCGATGCTGTTGCGCCTGGAAGACCTGAAGTCCCAGGTGGACAGCCTGCGCTCGACGCTCGAGCCGGCCGACGAGCTGGGACCGCTGATCGGCCGCTCGCGCGCCTACCTCGCGGCCACCGCCCTGCTGCGCAAGGCCGCAGGCACCCAGGTGAGCGTGCTGCTGACCGGCGAGACCGGCGTCGGCAAGGAGCGGTTTGCGCGCGCCCTGCATGCCATGAGCGCGCGCGCGGACAAGCCCTTCGTCGCCGTCAACTGCGCTGCTCTTCCCGGCGAGCTGATCGAAAGCGAGTTGTTCGGCGCCGAGAAAGGCGCCTTCACCGGAGCCGGTGTCGCGCGGCCCGGCCGGTTCGAACGGGCCGACGGCGGAACGCTCCTGCTCGACGAGTTGGGCGAGCTGCCGCTCGCAGCGCAGGCGAAGCTGCTGCGTGTGCTGCAGCACGGCGAGGTCGAGCGCCTGGGCAGCACCTTGCCGCGCAAGGTCGACGTGCGACTGGTCGCCGCGACCAACGTCGACCTCGAGGCTGCCGTCGCCGCCGGCCGCTTCCGGCGCGACCTGATGTATCGGCTGAATGTCTATCCGATCCGGATCCCCTCGCTGCGCGAGCGCGTGGACGACATCGAGCCCCTGGCCAACCACTTGCTTCAGCGCTTTGCCGCGCTGCATGGCAAGCGCGTGGCCGGGTTCACCGACCGTGCGATCGATGCGATGCGCCACCACCCCTGGCCCGGCAACGTGCGTGAACTGGAGAATCTGATCGAACGCGGCGTCATCCTGTCCAGCGCGGGCGAGCCGGTGGACGTCGGTGAGCTGTTCGCCTCGGTGCCGCAATCCACACCGGTCATCGTCAATGCGGAGGGCCAGCTCGAGCGCGGCGCGCCGCATGACACCGCCGGGCTCTACGACGAAGTGAAGCGCCGCGGCCTCAGCCTGGAAGCGCTCGAAGACGCCTTGCTGCAGGAGGCCGTGCAGCGTGCCGACGGCAACCTCGCGGGCGCGGCGCGGGCGCTGGGCGTGAGCCGTGCGCAACTCAGCTACCGCATCGCCCGGGCCCATGAGCGCGCCCGCGCCTGAAGAGGCAGCCGCATGGCCAAACGCGCAATGCTGACGCTGGCCGCGCCGAATCCGGCGCAGCAGCCGACCGAGGATGAGGACAACCCCTCGCGCACCCTGATCGAGCGCGCCTATGCGCAACTGCGCGATGACATCGTCGACGGCACCCTGGCACCGGGCGAAAAGCTGCGTGTCGAGCATCTGAAGGCCAGGTACGGCGTGAGCGCCGGCACCCTGCGCGAGGCCATCACCCGCCTCGTCAGCGATGCGCTGGTGGTGGCCGAGGGACAGCGCGGGTTTCGCGTCGCGCCGATTGCCATCGACGATCTAGAAGACCTGACCCGACTCCGGGTGCACATCGAGATCGACGCGCTGCGTCGCTCGATCGTCTACGGCGGCGCGCCATGGCGGGAGCAGGTTCGGCGCGCCTACGAAGAATTGTCAGCCGTCGAGCAGCCCATCCACCCCGAGGACCGGCGCCGCTGGGAGCAGTTGAACAACCGTTTTCATGAGGCGCTGATCGGCGCCGGCGCATCGGCATGGACCTTCAAGGTCTTGCGCCTCCTGTCGCGTCATAGCGAGCGCTACCGGCGCTATTCGATGGCGCTGCCGAACAGCGCCAGGGATGTGCATGCCGAGCACGCCGAAATCTTCGCGCTGTCGATGGTTGGCCAGGACGCGCGCGCGGCGCTGGCGCTCGAGGCGCACATCCGCGCGACGCACGACGTGTTGCTGCGAGCCGGGCGCGACGGCGTGCTGGTGTTTCAGCGCGCCGGATCCTTGGCATAGCCGCGTCCGACGCGAAACGACGGTTTCCGCCTTCCTCGTCGGTCGCAGGACTCCGAGCCAACGGCGGCTTTCATCGTCCTCT
>DASXKG010000356.1:0-7313 GCA_036496965.1 Variovorax sp. | reverse complement strand
CGGCTGCGCGCCCAGTTCGAGCGCGCGGGCGTAGGCCTGGTGCGAATCCTTCACGCGAAAGGCCAGGCCGCAGGCCGAAGGCCCGTGCTCGGCGGCGAAGTACGCGGCCGGGCTGTGCGGCTCGCGGTTGACGATGAAGTTGATGTCGCCCTGGCGGTAGAGCAGCACGTCCTTGGAACGGTGCCTGGCGACCAGGGAGAAGCCCAGCTTCTCGAAGAAGGGCTCCAGCGTGTCGGGCCTGGGCGATGCGAATTCGACGAACTCGAATCCCATCAATCCCATCGGATTGTCGAAGAGGTCTGCCATGGGGTTTGCTCCAGAGAAGGAAGAAGAAACTGCGGAACATTTTGAGCGCATCTTCGGGGGGAGGCGGGCCGGATGATGTTGCCGCAAGCGACGGCAGGTGCCGGCCGGCGCGGATCAGGGGCTCGGCGTCTCTCGAGCGGGCCCATCCAGCCAGCGCGCCAGGTTGGCGCGCACGAAGGCGTCGTCGGACAGTTCCTCACCGTGCAGGCGCAGCACGCGGTCGATCTCCCCGGCCTGGCCCGGGCCCAGGCCCTCGGCCGGATCCAGGCACCAGATGCCTTCCAGCAGTCCCTGGCGCCGCAGCACCTCGTGGCAGCCGGCAATGCAGCCGTGAAAGTTGTTGGCGACATCGAAGAAGGCCGAATTGCAGTCGGTCACGCGCGAGTCCAGCGCCAGCAGTGCCGGGCCGAGCGAGCCGCCGTGCGCCGCCAGCTCGGCCTTGATCCGGGCCAGCTGGGCGACGGCGCTCGCGGTCCAGACCGACCAGTGGCCCAAGAGGCCGCCGCGAAAGCGCACCGACACCGGCCGGCCGTCGCGCAGCGCCGAAAAGGGCAATGCCAGGTCGAGCACGATGTGGTCGTCATTGCCGGTGTAGAGAAAGACGCGCTCCTCGGCCCGCGCGTCGACCAGCCCGCGCACCACGTCGATGGTGCGATAGCGGTTGAAGGGCGCGACCTTGATCGCCAGCGCGTTCGGCAGCAGCGCGAAGCGGCGCCAGAAATCGCTCGACAGCACGGGGCCGCCGACGGCGGTCTGCAGGTAGAAGCCGATCAGCGGGATCTCCCGGCCGACGGCCTCGCAGTGCGCGATCAGTTCGTCCTCGCTGGCCGAGGCGAGTGCCGCCAGGCTCAGCAGGCCGGCGTGGTAGCCCAGCCCGACGGCGCTGCGGGCCTCGGCGCAGGCCTGCGCGGTGCCGCCGCAGAGCCCGGCGATCATCGCCATCGGCCGCTCGGTCCAGGCGCGCTGGTCCTCGATGGCGGCGGCCAGCACCGTCTCGTACAGGCCGTGCTCGCGGATGCTGAACTGCGTCGTGTGCACGCCCACTGCCAGTCCGCCCGCGCCGGCATCGACGTAGTAGCGGGTCAGGGCGCGCTGGCGCCGGCGGTCGAAGCGGCGTGCGCCGTCGAGCGCGAGCGGGTGCGCCGGAATCACGCAGCCTTGCGCCAGCAGTTCCAGCACCGGCGGCGGCAGCTCGGCGCGTTGCAGACCGCCGGTCGGGCGCACGGCTTCAGTACTTGCCATCGCGCGCCTCGAAGTGGGTCGGCTTGCCGTACAGCCGCTGCTCGCGCGCGATCCAGTCGGCCACCCAGGCGACCAGTTGCGCCAGCGGCACCTTCGGATAGCCGAACAGGCGCTCGGCGGCGCCGGTGTTCATCAGCCAGGCGGTCGGCGCCTCGCAACCGGTGATCTGCACCGGCTTGCCGAAGCGGCGGCCGAATTCCTCCGCCAGCCAGCGGATCGAGGTGGTCTCCGGTCCGCTCACGTTGAGCGGGGAGGTCGGCACCGTGGCCGCGGCCAGGCAGCGCAGCGCCTGCGCATTGGCGTCGCCCTGCCAGATCACGTTGACATGGCCCATGGTCACGTCCACCGGCTCGCCGCGCCAGACCTTCTGCGCGACGTCGGCCAGCACGCCATAGCGCATGTCGATCGCATAGCTCAGGCGGAACAGCCGGCCCGGCGTGCCGTGCAGATTGGAGAAGTACTCGAACATGCGCTCGCGCCCGACGCAGGAGTTGGCGTATTCGCCCGGCGGCCCGGGCGGCAGGCTCTCGTCCGCGCCCTGGCCGGTCACCGGCACGAAGGGATACACGCAGGCGGTAGAGAA
Organism: Variovorax sp.; assembly: GCA_036496965.1. Classification (GTDB taxonomy): domain Bacteria; phylum Pseudomonadota; class Gammaproteobacteria; order Burkholderiales; family Burkholderiaceae_C; genus Variovorax. The sequence continues at coordinate 5,182 of DASXKG010000356.1, read as the reverse complement.
GGCCACGATGCGCGAATCCCGGAAGGCCTGCGCCACCAGCGCCGGCACATGCGTGTTCATGGCCCAGGTCAGCGGGTTGTCGGCATCGGCGCCGAACTTGCGCCCGGCCATGAAGACCAGGTTCGGGCATTGCGGCAGCGTGGCCAGCGCCGCCGGGTCCAAGAGGTCGCAGCCGAGGGTGCGGATGCCATGGCCCTCGAGCCGCTCGCGCAAGCCGGGCTCGCTGAAGCGCGCGACCGCGAAGACCTGGCGTTCGGGCGGCAGCGCCTGGCGCGCCAGCCGCGCCAGGCTCGGCCCCATCTTGCCGCCGACGCCGAGGATCATCAGGTCGCCCTCGGTGCGTGCCAGGTCATCGACCAGTTCCTGCGTGGGCGTGGCGAGGAAGTCCTCCAGCGCCTGCTCGTTCTCGAAATGCGAGGGCAGCCGGCGCGCGGCTAGACGAGGCGGTGCAGCGCCCGTCACCGCGGCGCATCCCGATGCAGCAGCGCGGCCAGCCGGGCCGCGCCCCCGCTGCCGCTGGCCGCGCGGCCGATGAATGCGCCGGCGGCCGCGCCGACCAGCGCCCTGGCGAACAGCGAACGACTGCGCCCGCTGGCCATCAGCAGCAACAAGCCGACGCCCAGCACGATCAGGTGTTCACCGGGCCAATCGGCGCGCTCGGCATCGGCCTTCTTGATGCTTTCCAGCAGCGCTTTGAAATCCATGCAACCTCCACAAAATCAGGCAGATTCCTGCACCGTCGCCATGTCGATCACGAAGCGGTATTTGACATCGCTCCTGAGCATGCGCTCGTAGGCGGCGTTGATCTGCGGCATGCGGATCATCTCGATGTCCGACACGATGCCGTGGCTGGCGCAGAAATCGAGCATCTCCTGCGTCTCGGGAATGCCCCCGATCATCGAGCCCGCAATGCGCCGGCGCCTGGTGATCAGTCCGAAGACGCCCGGCGAGGGATGCGGCGTACCCGGCGCACCCACCAGCGTCATGGTGCCGTCGAGCTTGAGCGCAGCCACGAAGGGATCGAGGTTGTGCGGCGCCGCGACGGTGTTGAGGATGAAGTCGAAGCTGTTGCGCTGCGCCTCCATGGCCTGCGGATCCTTCGACAGCACCACTTGCCTGGCGCCGAGCCGCAGCGCATCGTCGGCCTTGCCCGGCGAGGTGGTGAACAGCACCACCTGCGCCCCCAGTGCGGCCGCCAGCTTCACGCCCATGTGGCCGAGTCCGCCCAGGCCGACGATGCCGACCTTCTGCCCCGGGCCGACCTTCCATTGGCGCAGCGGCGAATAGGTGGTGATGCCGGCGCACAAGAGCGGCGCCACGGCGGCCAGGTCCTTCTCGGCGTGCTTCACGTGCAGCACGAATTTCTCGAACACCACGATGTGGTCGGAGTAGCCACCCAGCGTGTTGGCGCGCGAGACCTGCTCCTGGCTGTCGTAGGTGCCGGTCATGCCGTTGTCGCAATACTGCTCCAGCCCGTCGGCACAGGGCCGGCAGCGCTGGCAGCTGTCGACCATGCAGCCGACGCCGACGATGTCGCCGACCTCGAATTTCGAGACATCGCTGCCGATCGCCGTGACCCGGCCGACGATCTCGTGGCCCGGCACGCAGGGATAGGCGGCGGGCCCCCATTCGCTGCGCGCGGTGTGCAGATCCGAATGGCAGACCCCGCAATACAGGATCCGGATCGCGACGTCGCGTGCGCTCGGCGTGCGGCGTTCGAAGGTGAAGGGAGCCAGCGCCGTGGTGGCGGAGCGGGCGGCGTAGGCATGGGCGAGCGACATGGGTGGGATCCCGTGCGAGGTTGGGGAACGAAGCGCTCAGCCTGCGGGCGAAATCGCGGCGTCGACGATGGACTGCGCCTCGCCGATGATCAGCTTCAGGTGTTCGGCACCGCGGAAGCTCTCGGCATAGATCTTGTAGATGTTCTCCGTGCCCGAGGGCCGGGCGGCGAACCAGCCGTTCTTCGAGCTCACCTTGATGCCGCCGATGGCCGCGCCGTTGCCGGGTGCATGGCTCAGCACGCTGTCGATCTTCTCGCCCGCCAGTTCGTCGGCCTTGATCTGTTCGGGCGCCAGCGCGCCGAGCTGCTTCTTCTGCTGCGGACTGGCTGGCGCATCGATGCGGTCGAACACCGGGCTGCCGAACTCCTTTCCCAGATCGGCATAGACCTCGCCCGGATCGCGCCCGGTGCGGGCGCTGATCTCGGCCGACAGCAGTGCGGCGGTCATGCCGTCCTTGTCGGTGGTCCAGACCGTGCCGTCGCGGCGCAGGAAGGTGGCGCCGGCGCTCTCCTCGCCGACGAAGCCGAGTGACGCGTCCAGCAAGCCGTCGACGAACCACTTGAAGCCGACGGGGACTTCGTACAGGCGGCGCCCGAGGCGTTGCGCGAGCGCATCGATCAGCCGCGTCGACACCGCCGTCTTGCCGACCGCGGCGGCGGCCGGCCATTCCGGGCGATGGCGGAACAGGAAATCGATCATTACCGAGAGATAGTGGTTCGGCTGCAACAGCCCGGCGCTCGGCGTCACGATGCCGTGCCGGTCGTGGTCGGTGTCGCAGGCGAAGCCGACATCGAAACGGTCCTTGATCTCGATCAGCCGCTGCATCGCGAAGGAGGACGAGGGGTCCATGCGGATCTGGCCGTCCCAGTCGAGCGACATGAACGCGAACTGCGGGTCGACCGCCTCGCTGACCACCGTGAGGTCGAGCCGGTAGCGCTCGCCGATCGCGGCCCAGTAGTGCACGCCGGCGCCGCCCAGCGGGTCGACGCCCATGCGGATGCCGGCCGCGCGGATGGCGTCCATGTCGATGGCATTGCCGAGGTCGCCGACATAGGCGCCGAGGAAATCGTGGCGGTGGGTGGTTGCGGCCTTCAGCGCCTTCTCGTGCGGCATGCGCTTGACGCCCGCGAGCCCGCGCTCCAGAAAGCCATTGGCGGCGTTCTGCACCGGCCCCGTGATGTCGGTGCCGGCCGGGCCGCCGTTGGGCGGGTTGTACTTGAAGCCGCCATCGCGCGGCGGGTTGTGCGAGGGCGTGACCACGATGCCGTCCGCCAGCCCGCTGGTACGACCCCGGTTGTAGCCCAGGATGGCATGCGAGAGCGCCGGCGTCGGCGTGTACTCGTCGTTGCTGGCCAGCATCACCTCGACGCCGTTGGCCGCCAGCACCTCCAGCGCACTGGCGCACGCGGGTGCGGACAACGCGTGGGTGTCGATGCCGAGGAACAGCGGTCCGTCGATGCCCTGCGCGCGCCGGTGGTCGCAGATCGCCTGGCTGATCGCCAGCACATGCCATTCGTTGAAGGAGCGCTCGAAGGCGCTGCCCCGGTGGCCCGAGGTGCCGAAGGAGACCCGCTCGGCCGCAACCGCAGGGTCGGGCCTTTGCGCGTGGTAGGCCGCGAGCAGCGCGGCGACGTCGATCAGGACGTCCGCCGGCGCCGGCTTGCCGGCCAGGGGGCTGATGCGTGTGCTCATGGGGTAGCCTCCGCGCCGGCGGGTCGGGTCGTCAGCAGTCCGGGCAGCGCGAGCTCGCGCAGCCGGGCGATGCAATCGATCGTGATGTCGGCCGGCGGGTAGCCGGCGACGGTGGCCGCGTCGAGCGCGTAGTGGCCCTGGCGCGGAAAGACTGTGGTGAGGCGCTCGCCCCACGTTGCCTTCATCGCGGCGAGTATGCGCAGCTTGTCGTCCACCATCACGTAGTGGCGCGCCGGGTAGCGCTTCTGCACCGCGTCGAGCATCAGCTCCTTGTGGATGTAGATCAACACCTGCCCGTCGACCGCCTGCCACAGCCCCGAGCGCTGGACCTTGCGCGGCTGGAAGACGACGTCGCCGTCGCTCAGGATCACGGTCCGGCCCATCGACTTCAGCTGCGCGACAACCTCCATCGCGCCGGGATAGAGCCGCTCGGCGAAGGGATAGTCGATCAGGAAGGTGGACATCAGCAAGAGGCGCGGATCGTTCATCTCGTCGCTGAGTTCGCGCAGGCGGTAGCGCTGCAGCGCGCCCAGGTAGTCGGTGTAGCCCAGCTCGGTGCGCAGCTCCTCGAAGTACTCCCAGTACTTGTCGGCCTTGGCGCGGCCGAAGTTGTCCACCAGGTGCGCTCGAAGATCGTCGACCACGGCGTCGTTGTCGAGCAGCGTGTTGTCGACGTCGATCAGGAAGACCACGTCCTCCATCTCAGTGTTCCACTACGCGATTGCGTGACCCGCAACGCATAAAACCGGCGCAGCCAAAGGCCAGGGATACCGCGGAACCGGCTTTGCCGGGCCGCTGGTATCGCCCCCTGGAGGGGGAGGCGCCGCAGGCGCTTCGGGGGTGTTTCATCCTAGCCTCCGGTCTTGGTTGGCGCCTGGGCCTTCTCGTTGTGGCCCCCGAACTCGTGGCGCATCGCCGACAGGATGCGGTTCGAGAAGTCGGCCTCGCCGCGCGAGCTGAAGCGGGCGAAGAGGGCGGCGCTCAGCACCGGGACCGGCACGCCCTCGTCGATCGCGGCCTCGATGGTCCACCGGCCTTCGCCCGAATCGGAAACCCGGCCCTGGAAGGCTTCCAGCCCCGGGTCGGCGGCCAGCGCCGCCGCCGTGAGGTCGAGCAGCCAGGAGCCGACCACGCTGCCGCGGCGCCACACTTCGGCGATCTCCGGCAGGTTCATGTCGAACTGGTAGAAGCCGGGGTCGCGCAGCGGCGTGGTCTCGGCGTCCACCTCGTGCGCCGCCTTTCCCACGTTGGCATGGCGCAGGATGTTCAGCCCCTCGGCATAGGCCGCCATGATGCCGTACTCGATGCCGTTGTGCACCATCTTCACGAAATGGCCGGCGCCGTGCGGGCCGCAATGCAGCCAGCCCTGGTCGGCGGTGCCATGGCCGGGCTTGCGCCCCGGCGTCGCCGGGGCGCTGCCGGCACCGGGGGCCAGCGTGGCGAAGATCGGCGCCAGATGGCGCACGATCTCGTCTTCGCCGCCGATCATCAGGCAATAGCCGCGATCGAGACCGGCGATGCCGCCGCTGGTGCCGGTGTCGACATAGTGGATGCCGGCGCTGCGCAATTCGTTGGCGCGCCGGATATCGTCGTGATAGTGTGAGTTGCCGCCGTCGATCACGATGTCGCCGGCCTCCAGCAGCGGCGTGAGTGCCGCCAGCGTGTCGTCGACCACCGCGGCCGGCACCATCAGCCAGATCGCGCGCGGC
>DASXKG010000355.1:0-10306 GCA_036496965.1 Variovorax sp. | reverse complement strand
CACGATGCACGTGTACTGCTCGACCCAGCATCCGAGCGAGATGCAGCACCTGGTGGCGCACGCGCTGCACCTGCACGCCAACGAGGTGCATGTCGAATGCCGGCGCATGGGCGGCGGCTTCGGCGGCAAGGAGTCGCAATCCGCGCTCTTCGCCTGTGTGGCCTCCGTGGCGGCGAACCAGCTGCAGCGACCGGTCAAGCTGCGCCTGGATCGTGATGACGACTTCATGATCACCGGCCGGCGGCATTGCTTCTGGTACGACTACGAGGTCGGCTTCGACGACGAGGGCCGGATCCTCGGCGCCGAGATTTCGATGGTCTCGCGCGCGGGGCACTCGGCCGATCTCTCCGGGCCGGTGATGACGCGGGCGCTGTGCCACTTCGACAATGCCTACTGGCTGCCCGACGTGTCGATGCACGGCTATTCGGGCAAGACGAACACGCAGAGCAACACCGCCTTTCGCGGCTTCGGCGGTCCGCAGGGCGCGATCGCGATCGAGAACATCCTGGACAGCGTGGCGCGCGCGCTGGGGCGCGATCCGCTCGACGTGCGGCGCGTCAACTTCTACGGCAAGGGCGAGAACAACGTCACGCCCTATGGCCAGACCGTGAGCGACAACATCATCCAGGAGCTGGTGGCCGAGCTCGAAGGCAGCAGCGGCTATCGGGCGCGGCGCGAGGAGATCGCCGGCTTCAATGCGAAGAGCCCGGTGCTCAAGCGCGGCATCGCGCTGGCGCCGCTGAAGTTCGGCATCTCCTTCAACGTCAAGCACTTCAACCAGGCGGGTGCGCTGGTGCATGTCTACACCGACGGCTCGATCCTGGTGAACCACGGCGGCACCGAGATGGGGCAGGGCCTGAACACCAAGGTGGCCCAGGTGGTGGCGCACGAGCTGGGCGTGAGCTTCGAGAGCGTCCGGGTCACGGCCACCGACACTCAGAAGGTCGCCAACACCTCGGCCACCGCCGCATCGACCGGCGCCGACCTGAACGGCAAGGCGGCCCAGGATGCGGCACGGCAGATCCGCGAGCGCCTCGCCGCGTGCGCCGCCGGCCGCCATGGCGGCGAGGCGGCGCAGGTGCGCTTCGCCAACGACAAAGTGGAGGTGAACGGCCGCACGCTGCCCTTCGCCACCGTGGTCGGCGAGGCCTACCTCGACCGGGCGCAGCTCTGGTCCGACGGCTTCTATGCCACTCCCGGCCTGTCCTGGGACAAGGACACCATGCAGGGCCGGCCCTTCTTCTATTTCGCCTACGGCGCCGCCGTCAGCGAGGTGATCGTGGACACGCTCACCGGCGAATGGAAGCTGCTGCGCGCCGACATCCTGCACGACGCCGGCAAGTCGCTCAATCCCGCGGTCGACATCGGCCAGGTCGAGGGCGCCTTCATCCAGGGCATGGGCTGGCTCACCACCGAGGAGCTGGTCTGGCATCCGAAGACCGGGCTGCTGACCACGCATGCGCCGAGCACCTACAAGATCCCCACCGCCAACGACTGTCCGCCGGTGTTCAACGTGCGGCTCTTCGAGGGCCAGAACTTCGAGGATTCGATCCATCGCAGCAAGGCGGTCGGCGAGCCGCCGCTCTTGCTGCCGTTCTCGGTCTTCTTCGCGATCCGCGACGCCGTGTCGGCGCTGGGCGGTCACCGGGTCGACCCGCCGTTGCGCGCGCCGGCCACCAGCGAGTCGATCCTGAATGCGATCACCGCCGTCCAGCAAGCGGCGGCCTGAGGGCACCCCCGATGTGAATCCAGCGCTGTATAACTGCCCGCACATTCCAGACCATGGTGGGCAGTCATGAGAGACCAGGCGCTTCTCGACAAGATCGATCTTCATCTCATCAGGATCCTGCACACCGTGTTGACCGACCGCAGCGTCTCGCGCGCCGCCATTCGCCTGGGCATGTACCAGCCCGCCGTCTCCGCGGCCCTCAAGCGGCTGCGCGAGCTGTCGGGCGATCCGCTGCTGGTGCGCTCGGGCTCGGGCATGGTGCCCACGGATGCCGGGCTGCGCATGATCGATCCGGCCGCGGCCATCCTGCGCTCGGCCGAAGTGCTGTTCAGCGACGCGCGCGGCTTCGATCCGCAGTCGGCGGCCACCACCTTCCGGATCGCCGCCAGCGACTACCTCGACCCGCTGTTCCTGCCCATGCTTGTAGCCCAGATCAAGAGCCAGGCGCCGCTGTGCCACATCGAGATCCATCCCCTGTCCTCCGATTCCGACTACCACGCGCACCTCTCGCTCGGCCAGGTGGACCTGGTGATCGGCAACTGGCTCAAGCCGCCCGAGGACCTGCACATGGCGCGGCTGTTCGGCGACGAGATCGTCTGCCTGGTCAACAAGGACCATCCGGCGGTGCGCCGCGGCTGGGATCTGGAAAGCTGGCTGGCGGCCGAGCACGTGGCCCCCACGCCGCTGCATCCGGGTGCGCGCGGCATCATCGACCAGATGCTCGACGAGCTGGGCCGGCAGCGCAACATCATGGCGCGCTGTGCCCACTTCAGCCTGATCCCCGACATGGTGGCCTCGAGCCTGCTGGTGCTGACCACCGGCCGCCAGTACTGCGAGCGCTTCCTCGACCGGCTGCCGGTGGCGATCCTCGAATGCCCGGTGGCACTGCCCCGGCTCATGTACTACCAGCTCTGGCACGAGCGCACCCATTCGTCGAGCTCGGCGCGCTGGCTGCGCGAGCGGACCAAGTCGGTCGCAGCCTCGCTGCGGCCAGCGACCAGCGTGGCCTCGGCGGCGTAGGCGGGCAGCCAGAGGCAAGAACAAGAACCCCCCACGGAGACAACACGGCAATGAACCGGACACCCCGAACGAACGACAACCCCACAGGCCAGGCACAGGCATGACCATCCAAAGACTCCAGCTTGCACACATCACCAAGCGCTACCCGGCGGTGGTGGCCAACAGCGACGTCTCGCTCACCGTGGCACCGGGGGAAACCCATGCGGTGCTCGGCGAGAACGGCGCCGGCAAATCGACGCTGATGAAGATCATCTACGGCTCGGTCAAGCCCGACGAGGGCGTGGTCAGCTTCAACGGCCAGGTGGTGAACCTGCGCAATCCGCAGGAGGCCCGGGCGCTGGGCATCAGCATGGTGTTCCAGCACTTCAGCCTGTTCGACACGCTGACGGTGGCGGAGAACGTCTGGCTCGGCCTCGACAAGAGCCTGGCGCTGGCCGAGGTGTTCAAGCGCATCCAGGCCAAGGCGGGCGAATACGGGCTGGACATCGATCCGGGCCGGCCGGTGCACACGTTGTCGGTCGGCGAGATGCAGCGGGTGGAGATCATCCGCGCGCTGCTCACCGACCCCAAGCTGCTGATCCTCGACGAGCCGACCTCGGTCCTGACGCCGCAGGCGGTGCAAAAGCTCTTCGTGGTGCTGCGCAAGCTCTCGTCCGAGGGCTGCAGCATTCTCTACATCAGCCACAAGCTGCACGAGATCCGCGAGCTGTGCACGGCCTGCACGGTGCTGCGCGGCGGCAAGGTCACGGGGGTCTGCAATCCGCAGAACGAAACCAACGAGTCGCTGTCGCGGCTGATGATCGGCGCCGAGCCGCCGCCGCTGCAGCATCGGCCGGTGCATGCGGGCGGCGTCGCGCTCCAGGCGAAGGGGTTGACGCTGGCCCGCGAGGACCAGTTCGGCGTCGACCTCGAAGGCATTTCCTTCGACGTGCGCGCCGGCGAGGTGGTCGGCATCGCCGGCGTCTCGGGCAATGGCCAGAAGGAACTGCTTTACGTGCTGTCCGGCGAGGACACGCGCGCCGAGGCGCCGATGATCCAGGTCTTCGGCGCGGCCGCGGCCCGCTTGCGGCCGCGCCGCCGGCGCGCGCTCGGCCTGCACTTCGTGCCGGAAGAAAGACTCGGGCGCGGCGCGGTGCCGACGCTCGGCCTGGCGCACAACCTGCTGCTCACGCGCAGCAACGCGGTGGGCAAGGGTGGCTGGATCCGCACCCGCGCGCTGCAGCAGCAGGCCAGCGACATCATCAAGCGCTTCAACGTCAAGGCCGGCGGCCCGAACGCGGCGGCACGATCGCTCTCGGGCGGCAACCTGCAGAAGTTCATCGTCGGCCGCGAGATCGATGCCAACCCGAAGATCTTCATCGTCTCGCAGCCGACCTGGGGGGTGGACGTGGGCGCCGCGGCGCTGATCCGCGGCGAGATCCTCGCCCTGCGCGACGCCGGCTGCGCCGTGCTGGTGGTCAGCGAAGAACTGGACGAACTGTTCGAGATCAGCGACAGGCTGTATGTGATCGCCAAGGGGCGCCTGTCGCCCTCGATCGATCGTGCCGCGGCCACCGTGCCGCAGATCGGCGAATGGATGAGCGGCCTGTGGGATGCCCCGCATTCGGCCTCGACCGCCAAGGAGGTGGCCCATGTTTAAGCTCGAAGCCCGACCGCAGCTCTCGCGATTCTGGAGCTATGCCTCGCCGATCCTGGCGCTGCTGATCACGGTGCTGATCGGCATGGTGCTGTTCGCCGTGCTGGGCAAGGACCCGGTCAGGGGCCTGGCCGTCTTCTTCTGGGAGCCGATCAAGAGCAGCTATGCGCTGGGCGAACTGATGGTCAAGGCGACGCCGCTGCTGATCATCGCGCTCGGCCTGGCGGTGTGTTTCCGCGCCAACGTCTGGAACATCGGTGCCGAAGGGCAGTTCGTCTTCGGCGCCATCGCGGCCGGCGCCGTGGCGCTGCTGGCCGACAAGGACACCGGCCGCTGGATCGTGGTGGCGATCCTGGCGGCGGGCATCGCCGGCGGCATGGTCTGGGCCGGCATCGTGGCCTTCCTGCGCGACAAGTTCAATGCCAACGAGATCCTGGTCAGCCTGATGCTGGTCTACGTGGCGGTGTTGCTGCTGGGCTACGTGGTCTATGGTCCGCTGAAGGACCCGCACGGCTACAACTTTCCGCAGAGCAAGACCTTCGAGGCGGTGACGCAGATCCCCCGCCTCATGAAGGGCTCGCGCGTGAGCATCGGCCTGCTGATCGCGCTGGCCGGTGCAGCGGGGCTATGGGTCTTCCTGTTCCGCACCCGTGCCGGCTTCGCCCAGCAGGTGGGCGGGCTGGCACCCGCGGCGGCGCGCTATGCGGGCTTCTCGGCGCGGCGGGCGGTGTGGATCGCGCTGCTGACCTCGGGCGGCGCCGCCGGCCTGGCCGGTGCGCTCGAGGTGGCCGGGCCGATCGGCCAGCTCACGCCCTACGTGCCGGCGGGCTACGGCTTCGCCGCCATCATCGTGGCCTTCGTCGGCCGGCTGCATCCGGTGGGCATGATCTTCTCGTCGATCCTGATGAGCATGTTCTACATCGGCGGCGAGCTGGCGCAGTCGCGCCTGGGGCTGCCGAAGTCGCTCACGGGCGTGTTCCAGGGGCTGCTGCTGTTCACGCTGCTGGGCTGCGACACGCTGATCGCCTACAGCATCCGGCGCAAGTCGGCGCCGAAAGCGGTGCCAGCGCCGAGCGGCACCTCGTCGCTCCAGGCCAGCACCCCGCTCACGGCCCCGGTCGCTCATTCCGAAGGGGTTGCATGATGTACCCCCACGCTCATCACTTCGTGTATTCGCTGCCCCCCGAGGGGGCGCATGCCTCCCTTGGGGCGGCCCGGCGGGAGGCATAATGGAAAGCTACGCACTCCTCTTGGGCTCGGCGCTGAGCGCCGGCACCGTGCTCGCGATCGCGGCGCTCGGCCTCTTGATCAACGAAAAGGCCGGCGTCGTCAACCTCGGTGCCGAGGGCATGATGCTGTGCGCCGCGATTGCCGGCTTCGCCACCGTGGCGACCACGCACAGCACCTGGCTGGGCTTCCTGGCCGGCATGGGTGCCGGCGCGCTGCTGGCGGCTTTCTTCGGCCTGCTGGTGATCTGGCTCAACACCAACCAGTACGCGACCGGCCTGGCGCTGAGCCTGTTCGGCGTCGGCTTCTCGGCCTTCGCGGGCATCAACTTCGTGCAAGCCAAGCTGCCGGAAAGCGTGTCCTACGCGCTGCCGGTGCTGGGCGACATTCCGCTCCTCGGGCCGGCCTTGTTCCGCCACCACCCGATGGTCTATTTCGCGGTGCTGCTCACCGCCGGCCTGATCTGGTTTCTCTATCGCACCCGGGCCGGGTTGGTGCTGCGCTCGGTCGGCGAGTCGCCCGAATCGGCGCATGCGCTGGGCTATCCGGTGCGCCGCATCCGCTTCATGGCGGTGATCGCCGGGGGTGCGTTGTGCGGACTGGCGGGCGCCTACCTGTCGACGGTGTATACGCCGCTCTGGGTCGAGGGCATGGTCGCGGGCCGCGGCTGGATCGCACTGGCGCTGACCACCTTCGCGACCTGGCGGCCGGTGCGGGTGCTGCTCGGCGCCTACCTGTTCGGCGGCGTGTCGATGCTGGGCTTCTACCTGCAGAGCACCGGCATCAACGTACCGAGCCAGTTCCTGAGCATGCTGACCTACATCGCGCCGATCGTGGTGCTGGCGTTGATCTCGCGCAACCCGGCCTTCATCCGCGTGAACATGCCGGCTTCCATAGGAAAACCGTTCTACCCCGGCTCATAATCGCCTTTTTTGTTTCCGTGTCTGTCCGCCAACCGTCCTTTCTATGAGGATTTTCCACAATGAATGATCTGAACAAGCGCTCCCTGCTCAAGCTGGCGGCCGTCACGGCGGTCGCCTCGGCCGCCCTCATCGGCTGCGGCAAGGAAGAAACGCCGGCGCCGGCCGCTGCGCCTGCTCCTGCGCCGGCCGCGGCCGCCGCACCGGCGCCTGCCGCTGCGCCGCTGGCCATCGCCTTCGCCTATGTCGGCCCGGTCGGCGACGGCGGCTGGTCCTTTGCGCACGACAACGGGCGCAAGGCGCTCGAGAAGGAATTCGGCGACAAGATCAAGACCACCTTCGTCGAGAGCGTGCCCGAAGGCACCGATGCCGAACGCGTCTTCCGCGACATGGTGAGCCAGGGCAACAAGCTGATCTTCGGCGCCACCTTCGGCTACATGGAGCCGATGCTCAAGGTCGCGGCCGACAACCCGGACGTGAAGTTCGAACATGCCACCGGCTACAAGACGGCCCCGAACATGGGCACCTACGACAGCCGCACGTATGAAGGCGCCTACATGGCCGGCATCGTCGCCGGCGCGATGACCAAGACCAACGTGCTCGGCGTGGTCGGCTCGGTGCCGATTCCCGAAGTGCTGCGCAATATCAACAGCTTCACGCTGGGCGCGCAGTCGGTCAATCCGAAGATCACCACCAAGGTGGTCTGGGTCAACGAGTGGTTCAGCCCGCCGAAGGAAACCGAAGCCGCCACCGCGCTCATCAACGGCGGCGCCGACGTGCTGTTCCAGAACACCGACTCACCGGCCGTGCTCAAGACCGCGCAGGAAAAGGGCAAGCGCGCCTTCGGCTGGGATTCGGACATGACGGCCTACGGCCCGAAGGCCCACCTGGCTTCGGCGATCATCAACTGGGCGCCGTACTACATCAAGACCACCCAGGACGTGCTGGACAACAAGTGGACCGCCAAGCAAAGCTGGTGGGGCGTGAAGGAAGGCGCGATCGACCTGGTGTCGATCGCCGACGACGTGCCGGCCGAGGCCAAGGCCAAGGTCGACGAGGTCAAGAAGGGCCTGAAGGACGGCAGCTTCTCGATCTGGAAGGGCCCGATCCTCGGCCAGGACGGCAAGGAAGTGGTGGCTGCCGGCACCGTCGCCGACGACAAGTTCCTGACCGGCATCAACTTCTACGTCAAGGGCGTGGAAGGCTCGGTGCCCGGCGGCGACAAGAAGTAGTCCGCCGCTCCTGTCTTTCCGGTGCGAAGGGTTGTCCTCGGGCAACCCTTTTGCATTGGGGCTTGCGCCGCCCGCTGAAAATGCCGGGCATCACCTTTGGAGTCTGCAGATGAACATCCCCACACGCACCGTGCGCGAGATCGCGGCGGACCGTTTGCCCGACCTGCTTCGTGCCATGCCCAAGGCCGAGCTGCACATGCACATCGAAGGCTCGCTGGAGCCCGAGCTGATCTTTGCGCTGGCCCAGCGCAACGGCGTGCCCATTGCCTATCGAAGCGTGGAAGAGCTGCGCCGGGCCTATGCCTTCACCAATCTGCAGAGCTTCCTGGACATCTACTACGCCGGGGCGAGCGTGCTGATCCATGAGCAGGACTTCTACGACATGGCCTGGGCCTACCTGCAGCGCGCGGCCGCCGACCATGTGCTGCGCACCGAAATGTTCTTCGATCCGCAGACCCACACCCAGCGCGGCGTCGCGATGCAGACCGTGATCGACGGCCTGCACCGCGCCTGCGTCGACGCCGGGCAGCAGCTCGGCGTCGATGCCGCGCTGATTCTGTGCTTCCTGCGCCACCTGAGCGAGGAAGACGCCTTCGCCACCCTGGAGCAGGCGCTGCCTTTTCGCGACCGCATCATCGGCGTGGGCCTCGATTCGAGCGAGCTCGGGCATCCGCCGGAGAAATTCGCCCGCGTGTTTGCGCGCTGCCGCGAACTGGGCCTGCACCTTGTCGCGCATGCAGGCGAGGAGGGGCCCCCGGCCTATGTGTGGAGCGCGCTCGACGTGCTCAAGGTCGAGCGCATCGACCATGGCGTGCAGAGCACCAAGGACGCCGCCCTGATGAAGCGGCTGGCGCAGGAGCGCATCCCGCTGACCGTGTGCCCGCTGTCCAACCTGAAGCTGTGCGTGTTCCCCGAGCTGCGCCAGCACAATCTGCGTGCCCTGCTCGACGGCGGGCTGGTCGCCACCGTCAACTCCGACGACCCGGCCTATTTCGGCGGCTACGTGAACCGGAACTTCACCGAGACCTTCGCCGCCACCGGCCTCACTGCCCAGCATGCCTGGCAGCTCGCGGCGAACAGCTTCGAAGGCAGCTTCGCGGACGCGGCGGCCAAGCGGGCCTTTGTCGACCGCCTCGACGCCGTGTTCGACACCTTCGCTTGAACCTGGCCTGTGCGGCCGTGCCGGGCCGCCCGGCGCCTCCTGAGCTCGTCCCCGCCACGCAGCCCCGCAAGGGCCGCGCGTAAGATCATCCATTGGCGCTGTTGCCCGGCGGCGCCATCCGTCTCGTTCGGGCCATGTCGAGGACCACCATGTACAAAAACCTCGCCGCCGCGCTCGCGGCCATCTGTTGCTTCTCGCCTTCCTTTGCCCAGCCCGCACCGAAGGCCGACCTGCTGAAAATCGGCTTCGTCTATGTCGCGCCGATCACCGACGCGGGCTGGGTGCGCCAGCACGAGGAAGGGCGCAAGACGGTCGAGGCTGCCCTGGCCGGCCGAGTGAAGACGACCTATGTCGAGAACGTGGCCGAGGGCGCGGATGCCGAACGGGTCATCCGCGACCTCGCGCTGCAGGGCAACAAGCTGATCTTCACGCCGAGCTTCGGCTACATGGAGCCGACCCTGAAGGTCGCGCGCGACTTCCCGGAGGTGAAATTCGAGTCGATCACCGGCTACAAGACCGCGCCCAACGTCGCCACTGCCAACGCGCGCTACTACGAAGGCCGCTACCTGGCCGGCGTCGCGGCCGGCCGCATGACGAAGACGCATGTCGCCGGTTATGTCGCGGGCTTTCCGATTCCCGAGGTGCTGCAGGGCATCAATGCCTTCACGCTCGGGATGCGCTCGGTCGATCCGCAGGCCAGGGTGAAGGTGGTCTGGCTCGATGTCTGGTTCGATCCGCCGAAGGAGCGCGACGCGGCCATGAGCCTGTTCAACCAGGACGTCGACGTGATCGCCTTCCACACTGCGTCGACCGCGGTGATGGCCGCGGCGCAGGAACGCGGCAAGATGGCCGTTGCCTACCACTCCGACATGCGCAAGGTGGCGCCCGATGCACAGATCATCGCGGTCACCCACCAATGGGGCGGCTACTACACGCAGCGCGCCCGTGCCGTGCTCGACGGCACCTGGAAGAGCGGCAACCTGTGGGGCGGCGTCAAGGAGGGAATGATCCGCGTCGGCGATTTCGGCCCCACGGTGCCGAAGGCCGTGCAGGACGAGGTGCTGATGCGCCAGCAGGACATCGCGGCCGGCAGGCTGCAGCCCTTCGCTGCCGTGGCGGCGGATGTGCGCGACAACCAGGGCCGCGTCGTCATCGCCAAGGGCCAGGGCCTGAGCGACGATCAGATCCTGAACATGAACTGGCTGGTCGAGGGCGTTCAGGGCAAGCCGTGACGGGCGTGGTCAAGCCGAGCGCTTCTGGACCGACACGAAGAAGCGCCGGATGGCCTTGTCGAGCTGGTGCGCCAGCAACTCGGTCCCGGGATCGGCGACCAGCTTTCCGCCTTGCTCGCACAGCGCCGCCACCTCGTTGTAGGCCGTG
>DASXKG010000354.1:0-3597 GCA_036496965.1 Variovorax sp. | reverse complement strand
GGCCCGGCTCGACAAGCAGCACAGCAGCAAGTGCCCGTTCACGACGCCGCCGGCCGGGGTCAAGGCCCAGTGGGTCAAGCCGGTGCTGGTGTGCGAGGTGTCGTTCGGCGAATGGACGCGCGAGGGCCGGGTGCGCCATTCGGCGTTCCAGGGCCTGCGCAGCGACAAGCCAGCCGCGCAGGTCCGGCGCGAGACGGCCCTGCCACCCGATGCGGCGCCCGCGCCGCGCCCAGGAGTCATGAAGAACATGGATGCAACGACCCGAATCACCCATGCCGAGCGCGTGATCGACCCGCAGAGCGGCATCACCAAGGGCGAGCTGGTCGCCTTCTACGAGCTGGTGGCCGAGCTCATGCTGCCGCATCTGCGGGGCCGCCCGGTGTCGCTGGTTCGGGCGCCCGAAGGCGTGGGCGGCGAGCTGTTCTTCCAGAAGCATGCGAAGAAGGACGAACTGCCCGGCGTGAAGCTGCTCGACCCCTCGCTCGACCGCGACCACGAACCGCTGCTGCAGATCGATGCGGCGCGCGGCCTGGTCTCCGCCGCGCAGATGAACGTGATCGAGCTGCACACCTGGAACGCCCTGTCCAATGCCATCGACACGCCCGACCGCATGACCTTCGACCTGGACCCGGGCGAAGGCCTGCCCTGGGCGCGCATGCAGGACGCGGCACTGCTGGTGCAGACGCTGCTGGCGGAACTGGGCCTGCCGGCCTTCCTCAAGACCAGCGGCGGCAAGGGCTTGCACGTGGTGGTGCCGCTGCGCCGGCAATACGGCTGGGACGCGGTGAAGGGCTTCTCGCAGGCGGTGGTGCAGCACCTGGCGCAGACCATCCCGGAACGCTTCGTCGCCAAGAGCGGGCCGCGCAACCGGGTGGGCAAGATCTTCGTGGACTACCTGCGCAACGGCTTCGGCGCGACCACCGTCAGCGCTTGGTCGGCGCGCTCCCGCCCGGGCCTGGGTGTCTCCGTCCCCCTGGCCTGGGACGAATTGCCGGACCTGGCCAGCGCAGCGCAGTGGACCGTGCGCAATATCGCCGAACGCCTGGCGGTGGGCAATCAGCCTTGGACGGGGATGGAGAAGAGCCGCAAGGGCCTCGGTGCGGCGATGAAGCGGCTGGGCTACACGCCGCCGTGATGCTGCGCTGCGGACTGCGCGACGGCAGACCAGCGCGCTACTTGCTCATCTTCCTGAAGAACAGGTATTCGCCGCGCCCCATCGCGGGCGTGATGCTGTAGCCGGCGCAGACGTCTTTGACGCAAGGCACGTCGACCACCCGCGGCCAGATCGTGGCCGCGGTCGGGAAGCCCGGCAGGTATTGCGGCGCATGCCAGACGCCCAGGTCGCCCACCGGCTCTGCGTTCTCGATGCCGGTCGCGTTCTGCAGGCCGCTGCCGAAGGGCAGCCGCTCGATGCGCAGGCCGGGCGCGGCCGCGTGCGCGGCACATGCCAGGACCAGGCACACCGACAACGCCGCGGCCCGGGTCGTGCTCGACGCTACCCCTGTCATGGCCGCACGCCCGTCAGTGCCGCCACCCGCTGCGAGGCGGGCGCATCGGACCCGCCCGGGTTCGGCGCGGTCGGCGTCAGCACGGCTTCGTCCAGCGACATCGCCGCCAGGGCGGCCAGGCGCGCCCTTGCCGCCGCCGCTGCGGCGGTCCCGACCAACTGGGCCGGCGCCATGGCGACAGCCGGCGCACTCGCCGCGGGCGCGGCCGGCAGCGCCGCGACGGGTGCGGGCGCGGGTGCGGGTGCGGCGGCGCCGATCTTCTGCGGCGCCGGACCGAAAACGGATACGCGTTCCTCCGGCGTCATCGATTGCGGGCATCGCGTGCCGGTCATCTCGAGCGCCGCCCGGGCGGCCGGGTCCATGCAGTCCATGGCGAGGGAGGCCGCCTTCATGCCCTTGTTCCAGAGTTCGCGGCTCATCTTGAGGCGCTTGCACTGCTCGTCGGTCCAGGTGGTGCCGAAGCTCAGGCCGATGCCGGGCCCGTTGGCGCCGGCACTGGAACTGCCCATGCAGGTGTCGTTGCTGGTCGTCAGGTTCGGTCCGTTGACCGAGGGCACGTTCTTGATGGTCTGGGTGCCGCTGTAGTTGATGTTCGAGGTCACGGTGGCCGGGCTGTCGAAAATGACGGCCTGGCTGATGCCCTCGTTGTTGCCCTGCATGTTGCCCAGCGCCGTGCCGGAGGCGGTGGTCGAATTGGTTTGCGCCATCGCGCCTGTGGCCAGCAGGAGCAATGCGGCAAGACAGAGTTGCTTCATGTGAGTCTCCTTCGATGATGGGGAGAGCCCGTGGGCTCTCCCCCGCTCGCGCGCCTTCGAAACCGCCGCAATCAGTTGGTCGCGGCCGAGGCACCCGACACCGCGCCGCCGACATTCAGGCCGCCGGCGCCGCCGATGGCCGTGCCGATGCTGGCGCTGCCGTCGGTGTTGGTGCTCAGCGAGCCCGAGGCCGAGGTGCCGTTGGCGGTCGGGAAGGCGCCGTTGTGGGCCGACGCATTGGCGCCGTAGCCGGCCACCGTCGTCATCGTGCCGCCAGCCAGCGCCGCGCCGTTGCCGACGCTGAAGGTGCCGGCGTTGTTGTTGGTGTAGGCACCGGCGGCACCACCCGCGGAGGCGTTGGTCGGCGTGCCGGAGTCGTTGTCGTTGGACGCGCCCGAGATCACGCCGGCACCGGCGGTCGCGTGGGCGCTGCCGAGGGCCACGCCACCACCGGAGGTGAGCGCCAGGCTGCCGACCGTGCCCGTCGTGCCGACCGCGCCGTCAGCGTGGGCGCTGGAGTTGTGGCTGTTGCCGCTGGCGCCGGCCGAGCCGGCCGCCGCCGCGCCGGCGGAGGCCGAATTGACGCTGAGCGCCGAACCGGTGCCGATGCTGGCGGCGTTCGAGTTGGTCGATGTCGACGCGCCGGCGCCGGAGGCGGTGAATGCGCTCGAAGTATTGCTGACCGTCGCCGAAGCGATGCCAACCAGCATCACCACCGCCAGGCCCACGATGCTTTTCTTCGCGATGAGAGTCGTCTTCATGATTTCTTCCTTCAGTCAAAACACATCTCGGGTCCGCCGAGCTCGGATCTCAGGTCGCTGCGTCCGGCCCATCCGGACAACGACATGAAGGGCTTGAGCGAGACGTCCTGAAGACCTTCGCGGCTCGCTGGCTTCGCTCTTGCCTGGCTGCAGTTTCGTGACCGGATGTATCCGTGCCTATTTCCGAAACGGGCTAATTAATCGAGATGAGAATCCCGCACGCAACGCAAGGGCGATGGCATTGGGCGGCTGACGGGGAAGACGGCGCGCCATCGTCCGATCGGATGGGTGCGCGATGGCGGCTGGAGGCCCGCGACGGGCGTCTTTTCACTCGCAGCAGCATCGTCGGCGGCACCCCGTCGACGCGCCCGCGTTGCTATGCCATCGGGACTAGCGCACGCGCGGTAGGCTGCCGTTCGGGCGCCTGCGTCGGTGGCGCTGCCGGTGCTGGCCGAGTCCGGGCCGAAGGCATATCTCTACAAGTAACAAACGTAACCTTGCCGACGCAGGTGGTGACTATTGCCTGCGCGCATTGGTCTTCATCAGATAGAGGCTGAGGGCTGCCACCACGAG
>DASXKG010000353.1:0-3285 GCA_036496965.1 Variovorax sp. | reverse complement strand
CAGCACCCACAGGTCGTAATTGCCATTGGGCGCCAAGCGCCATCGATCGCTAAGCGACATGCCGGGCCCGACCGTGAAGCGGCGCGGCAGCGCGGCATCACGCGTCGCGGTTTCGGGCAAGCCGCTCACCAGGTCGAGGTCGTTGGGGGTCCGGAAGTCGAAGCACGAGCTCAGATCCCCGACCACCGCGCGGCGCCAGGGGCTGATGTTGCTTTCGATCACGCCGAAGCGCTTTTCGATGAAACGGATGGTGGAGGTCTGGTCGAAGACCTGCGAATTGACCCAGCCTCCCTTGCTCCAGGGAGAGATCACGTACAGGGGCACACGGGGGCCGAGCCCCAGCGGGTGATGCCTGAAGGGATCCACGCTGGCGACGCCCCCGTCGGCCTCGCCGAGGTATTCGTCGGAGGCGTCGACCGTGCTGGCGCCGGCCAGCACCGCCTTGGCGGGGTCGGCGTCCCAGTGCACATGGGAGGGCGGCGCGGGCGGCGCCACGTGGTCGAACAGGCCGTCGTTCTCGTCGAAGTTGACGATCAGCACGGTCTTGCTCCAGAGCTGCGGGTTCGCGGTCAGCGCGTCCAGCACCTTGGCGATGTAGGCGGCGCCTTGGGCCGGGCTCGACGCGGCGGGGTGCTCGCTGCCGGACGCAGTGGGGCAGATCCACGAGACCTTCGGCAGGCGGCCAGCGATCACGTCGGCCTTCAGCTGGTCGAGATCGCGCGTGCGGATCCCCTTCTCGTAGAGGGCCTGCTGGCGCGCCGTGCGTGTCGGCGCCACCGCGGGTACGCTGGCGGCCTGCGCCTCGCGAAAGCTGCGAAAGCCGAACAACGGATTGAGCGCGAAATATTCGACCTCCTCGTTCTGGTAGACCTGCCAGGAGATGCCCGCATCCTCCAGGCGCTCGGGATAGGTGGTCCAGGTGTAGCCGCCCTTGTTCGACCCGTTGGACAGCGTGTTGTAGCTGTTGTCCATGGCCGGGCCGTTGAAGACGCCCGGCTGGCTCGGGTCGTCGCGCCCGTGGTTGGTGCCGGTGAAGAAGAAGCAGCGGTTGGGATTGGTGCCGCCGGTGAACGAGGCGTGGTTCGCGTCGCACAGCGTGAATGCGTTGGCCAGCGCGAACTGGAACGGGATGTCCGCCTGTTCGTAGTACACCATCGACGCGTTGTGCTTGAACTGCGGCCAGTTCGTCATGCGGCCGTGGTCCCAGGCGTTCTGCGCATCGGGGTACAGATGCGGCGTGTCGGCACTGCGGATCAGGGCGAAGTCGGCCGCGGTGTCGTTGTGCTGCGGCGCGAGGATCCCGGGATCGGTGCCCGTGGCCATGTCGTTGCGCTGGTACCAGACGGTCCTGCCTTGCAGCAGCGGGGTGTCGGGCACCGGAATCGGAAACGGATCCGCAAAGCCCCGCACGCCCGCCATCGATCCGAAGTAGTGGTCGAAGGAGCGTTTCTCCTGCATCAGGCAAACGATGTGCTCGACATCCTCGATGCTGCCTGTGCGGTTGTTGGCGGGAATGGCGAGCGCCCGGGCGATGGCGGCCGGCAGGCCCGAGAACATGGCCGCTGAACCCCCCGCCGCGGCCAGGGAGCGCAGGAAGCGGCGGCGATTCGCAGGGGTCGGGTCTGGGTCCATGGGCATCGGCGGCAACGGCAGGAGGTGGCATTGTGCCGCCGCCGCCGTGATGCCGCCTGCTGGACCACCGCCTCGCAGTGAAGGCGGCCCGGCCTCATTGCATGTGCTGGCCGCCGTTGATGGCGATGTTGGCCCCGGTGACGAAGGCCGCCTCATCGGAGGCGAGGTAGATGATCAGGCCGGCCACTTCCTCGGGCTTGCCCAGTCGGCCCACGGGGATGTGCGGCAGGATCTTGCTGTCCAGCACCTCCTTCGGGATGGCGGTGACCATCTTGGTGCCGATGTAGCCGGGCGAGATGGTGTTGACGGTCACCCCCTTCTTGGCTACCTCCAGCGCCAGCGCCTTCGTGAAGCCGTGCACGCCGGCCTTGGCGGCCGAGTAGTTGGTCTGGCCGAACGCACCCTTGGAGCCGTTGACCGAGGAGACATTGATCACCCGGCCCCAACCGCGCTCGACCATGCCGTCGGCCACCTGCTTGGTCATGTTGAACAGGCTGTCCAGGTTGGTGCGCATCACGGCATCCCAGTTGACCTTGTCCATCTTCTTAAAGGTCGTGTCGCGCGTGATGCCGGCGTTGTTGACCAGTACGTCGACGGCGCCCAGCTTGGCTTGCACGGCCGCCACCGCCTGGGTGCAGGAGTCGTAGTCGGCCACGTCGCAGGGCACGGCCAGGATGTCGTAGCCGTTGGACTTCATCTGGGCCACCCACTCGGCATGCGTCTTGTTGCCCGGCGAATAGGTCACCGCCAGCTTGTAGCCTGCATCCACCATCTTGGTGGAGATCGTCTCGCCCAGGCCGCCCATGCCGCCAGTGACCACTACCACGCGTTGCTTGCTCATGTCGTTGCTCCAGTTGGTTGTCAAAAGTCTCGATTCGATTGAAGCCCGCTCGACGGCTCAATGCAGCTTCACGTGCGGCTCGGTGCGCCGCGTGATCAGGCGCGCCAGGGTGTCCAGCGAGACCTTCACGGCCCCGTGCAGCGCCAGCTCGTGCATCTTGTAGAGCGACACGTACATCAGCCGGGCGAAGGTGCCCTCGATCATCAGGCTGCCGCCAACCAGCCCGCCCATCATGTTGCCCACCGTGCTGAATTCGCCGAGCGAGACCAGCGAGCCGAAGTCGCGATAGCGATAGGCCTTCAGCGGCTTGCCCGCCAGGCGGCGCCTGACCTGTGCGGCCATATGGGAGGCCTGCTGGTGCGCGGCCTGCGCGCGTGGGGGCACGAAGCCACCCGCGCCACCATGGGCCTCGGGCCACGCACGGGCCGAGCAATCGCCGATCGCAAAGATGTTCTGGTCGCGCGTGGTCTGCAAAGTGGGCTCGACCACCAGCTGGTTGCTGCGGTTGGTTTCCAGCCCGGCGATCTCTTTCAGGATGTCGGGTGCCTTCACCCCCGCGGCCCACACCACCAGCTCCGCAGCCAGGGTGCGGCCATCGGCCAGGCGCACGCCGGCAGGCAGCACCTCGGCCACCTTGGCCGAGGTGTGAACCTCGACGCCGAGTTCGCGCAGCAAGTCCTCGGTGGCCTTGGACAGGCGCGGCGGCAGCGCGGGCAGCACGCGCTCGGCCGCCTCGATGACGCTCACCTGGATATCCTTGTCGGCATCCACACGGTCCAGGCCGTAGGCCACCACCTCCCGGGTCGTGCGGT
>DASXKG010000352.1:0-18932 GCA_036496965.1 Variovorax sp. | reverse complement strand
TGTCTCGCCCGCATGCGGGGCAGCGGACGATCCGTTCTCTGATCGCGTCCACTGAGGCCCTCATGCGCACAGCGTGAGTTCGAAGGCCGCCTCGTCGGTGCTCTGGTGCAGGCGGTCGTCGGCCTCGTGCCGCATCAGCCGCACCGAGACCATCAGCCGATTGCCGCTGATCTCCGGGATCAGGCCCAGCTTCTCGTCGATGCGCAGGCGCAGCAGCTGGAAGGTGCGGCCCTGCGGCAGGGTTTGCTGGAACTGGCCGTTGGCCGCGATCACCTTGTAGGGCACGTCGGCATCGCGCAAGAGCTTGAGCAGCAGGTAGATCGACTCGGCCAGCGGCGAGAGCGTGCTCGACCAGCGCTGCAGGTCGGCGCGGCGTTCGGGCGCGCGGCGGTTCTGCCAGGCGTAGTAGGCCGGCAGGTCGAATTCGCAGGTGCCGCCCGGAATGCCGGCGCGGCTGCGGATGCTCATCAGCCACTCGTTTTCGGTCAGGGCCTGCCCGGCCTTGCCCGGCACGGTGTTGAGGATCGAGAAATTGCTTTCCAGCTTGCCGACCACCTGGTCGAGCACGGCCTCGGAGATGGCCGGATTGCCCCGATAGCTGTTGAAGACGTTCTTGTGCTTGTCGAGATCGCGCAGCACGTCGGCCTTCAGGTCGGCGCGCGCGGCCACGTCCATGACCTCGAAGATCGTGACCAGCGCATAGTGGTGCAGGAGCGGCGAGTCGGCCGGCACGAGTTCGCCCAGCCGCCTGAACAGGTGCTCCAGGCGCAGGTAGGTCCGTATGCGCTCGTTGAAGGGGTACTCGTAGAGGATCACGCGTGCTGGCTTCCGGTTGGAGATGATAGCTTCAAGAGGGCTTGGCGGAAGGGGGCGCGACGATCTTGCGCACGGCCTCGAGCATGCGCTGGCCCAGCGCCAGCTGGCCGTACATCGAAAGATGCGTGTCGTTGGGGAAGAAGAAGTCGCGGATCTTGCCCTTCTGCGCCAGGCCGAAGCCGAAGAGGTCCGGGCCGAGTTGGTCCTGTGCCAAGGCCGTCACGAAATCTTTCGAATGTTCCGGCTTGACATAGACCGTGGTCTTGTTGGGAATGACCATCCACATGATGTGGCGACGCGGATGGGCCTCGTTGAAGGCTTTCATCTGGGCTGCATTGGCTGGCGTCAGTTCGCCGTTTTCGTCATCGGCCGGCCAGAAGGGGATCTTGTCGCAGAGCCGGTTGCTGAACAGGGCGCAGCCGTCGGGGATCGGGCGCACCAGGATCCGGTTGTTGGACAGGATCGGTTCGGTCGCCTTGCGTGCGTTTCGCGTGTTGCGCCAGACCTGCACGCCCGAGGTGAGCTTGCCGTCCCAGTTGAGCGTGGGTTGCGGGACCGCCGCCGGCCACTCGAAGAAGGGCATGTGAACGGGCGTGAAAGGCTTGCTCATCGTCTTGCAGGTCTGGGTGGCGACCAGGCGGTCGTTCAGCAGACGCTCGACGCTCTCCACGATCACCAGCTTGCCGCGAAAGCCGGCGCGATCGAGCCACGCGTCGAAGTCGTCGCAGAATTCTTCGTTGATGTTGCCCCAGAAGGCGGTCGTCACGCGATAGCCGGCCGCGGTCAATGCCGATTGCCAGCGGTTGGTCATCGAGAAGCTGTCGCCGATCACCAGCACATCGGCCTCGGCGACGGGCACCGCGCCCAGGATCTTCGGATCCACGTGCGGCGGCTCGATACGCCAGCCGAAGTCGGTTTCGGACAGCAGGCCGATGCGCGTCATGTCGCCGTAGAAGGGCGGCGTCTTCAGGGTGACGATCAGCAGGCCGACGATGAGGACGAAGCCGGCCAGGAAGATGCGCAGCCAGAGTTTTGCGGGCGTCATTTCAATGCCCCTCAGAATTGGAAGTACAGGAACGGGCTGTACGAACCCAGCTTCGACACGCACACGCCCAGCAGGATCACGCAGGTGAAGGCAAACGCGGCAGTGAAGACCCAGGCCAGGCGCGGCCGGCCGGCCAGGGTCTGCGCCTGCGGCACCCAGCGCTGCAGCGTGATGGTCGGCGGCAGCGCCAGGCAGATGAACAGCCCGACGATCAGGGTGTGGAAGAAATCGTTCTTGCGGTAGGGCACGATGCCGAACTCGCTGAGCACCGACGGGTCGGTGCCGTTCAGCCCGAGCATGCCCTTGTAGATGGCCACCGCCGTGTGCATGCCGTCGGCGCGGAACACGACCCAGGCGAGCATCACGCAGACGAAGGTCACGAGCCAGCCCAGCAGGCCGGCCATGCGACCCGGCTTCGAATTGCGGCGCACCTTGGCATTCCAGAGATGGTTGATCATCAGGAAGATGCCGTGCAACGCGCCCCAGAGCACGAAGGTCCAGGCCGCGCCGTGCCACAGGCCGCCCAGCAGCATGGTGATGAACAGGTTGAGGTAGCGGCGCGCCGGGCCCTTGCGGTTGCCGCCCAGCGGAACGTAGAGATAGTCGCGCAGGAAGGTCGACAAGGAGATGTGCCAGCGGCGCCAGAACTCCACGATGTTGGTCGACTTGTAGGGCGCATTGAAATTCAACGGCAACTGTATTCCCAGGCACAGGCCCAGGCCCACCGCCATGTCCGAATAGCCCGAGAAGTCGAAATAGATCTGCAGGGTGTAGGCCAGCACGCCGATCCAGGCGCTGCCCAGCGTGGGCGGGATGCCGTTGTGCACGCCGTTGAACATCAGGTCCGCGTACTGGCCCAGCGGGTCGCCGATCAGGAGCTTCTTGGCCAGGCCGAAGACGAAGATCGCCAGTCCGAGCGACAACTTGTCGGCGTTCACCCGATAGATCGCCGGATTGGCGAACTGCGGCATCATCTGCGCGTGGTGCAGCACCGGCCCGGCGATCAGGTGCGGGAAGAAAGTGACGAACAGCACGTAGTGCACG
This sequence comes from Variovorax sp., assembly GCA_036496965.1. Classification (GTDB taxonomy): domain Bacteria; phylum Pseudomonadota; class Gammaproteobacteria; order Burkholderiales; family Burkholderiaceae_C; genus Variovorax. The sequence goes on along the minus strand of DASXKG010000352.1, from coordinate 16,027 downwards.
AAGCTGCGCTCGTGCACCTTGCCCTGCCAGCAGTCGACCAGGAAGGCGATCTGCGTGAAGGTATAAAAAGAGATGCCGATCGGCAGCGCGATGTGCACCATCGACAGCGGCTTGAAGCCGGCGGCCGCCAGGCCCAGGTCGACGTTGCCGAGAAAGAAGTTCGCGTACTTGAAGATCGCGAGCACCAGCAGATTCATCGCCAGCGTGAACACCAGCATGCGCTTGCGGCCTGCATCGGTGCGCCCCGGGGCTTGCGTCAGGCGCAGGCCGGCCCAGTAGTTGAAGCAGATCGAACCGACCAGGAGGGGCAGGGCCTGGACGCTCCACCAGCCATAGAAGAAGAGCGAGGCGAGCGCCAGAAAGCCGGCTGCCAGGCGCGCGTTGCGCTTTCCAACCAGGAAAAACCCGAGCAGGACAATCGGGAAAAAGAAAAAGATGAACGGGTACGAATTGAAGAGCATCTGGTGGAAAGAGGGCTGTGTCGCCAGAGCGAACCGCACGCCGCTTCTTGTTGTTTGGCGCATGCGCGCCAGCCAGGGGACCCGGGATTATCGCGTGTCCACGCCGACCCACTGCTCCCACAGAGCCCGGACCTGCTCGGAGAGTTCCGCCAGCGTGAGCATCTCGTTGAAGATCAGTGCATCGGCCGCCGCGCGACGCTGGGCCCGCTCGGCCTGTTGGGCGATCACCGCGCGTACCGCATCGGGCGTCCAGCCCGAGCGCGCCACCACCCGGGCCAGTTGCGTGGCCTCGGTGGCATCGACCACCAGCACCCGATCGACCCGCGCGCGCCAGCGCTGCGATTCGACCAGGAGCGGCACGTCGAAGACGATCGGCTGCCCGGGCGCCGCGGCGGCAGCCTGACGATCGCATTCCGCGCCGATCAGCGGATGAAGGATGCCTTCCAGGCGTTTCCTGGCCTCTGGATCGGCAAAGACCCGGGTTCGCATCGCCTCGCGGTCCAGGCCGCCGTCGGCGGCGATCGCCGAAGGCCCGAATTCGGCCTCGATGGCCGGGATCGCGGCGCCCTGCGGCTGCGCCACGGCGCGCGCAATGGCATCGGTGTCGACCAGCCACGCGCCACGCGCGACCAGCATCGAGGCCACGGTGCTCTTGCCGCTGCCGATGCCGCCGGTCAGGCCGATGCGCATGGGACGCCCGTCGTCAGAGCCCGACGACGCGCAGCATCGCTTTGGGGCCGAAGACCATGGCGGTGAAGCCGGCACCGGCCAGGAAGGGCCCGAAGGGCACGTAGCCGCCTTCGCGCAAGCCCTGGTTGAACTTGAGCGCCAGCCCGACCACCACGCCGATCACCGACGCCATCAGGATGATCGGGATCAGCGCCTGCCAGCCGAACCAGGCGCCGAAGGCGGCGAAGAGCTTGAAGTCGCCATAGCCCATGCCTTCCTTGCCGGTGGTCAGCTTGAACAGCCAGTAGATCGCCCAGAGCGTGCCGTAGCCGGCCACGGCACCCCAGACAGCGTCGGCCAGCGCGACGCCGGTGAAGCCCCCCATCGACGCCAGCAGTCCGGCCCAGAGCAGCGGCAGCGTGATGTCGTCGGGCAGCAGGGTCGTGTCCCAGTCGATCAGCGCCAGCGCCAGCAGCGCCGCCGCGAAGGCGCACCAGGCCAGGGCGCCGTACTGGCCCGGCATGCGCCACACACACCAGGCGAAGAGGGCGCCGGTCGCGAGCTCGACCAGCGGATAGCGCAGGCCGATGGGGGTCTTGCAACTCGAGCAGCGCCCGCGCAGGAACAGGTAGCTCAGGATGGGGATGTTCTCGTACCAGCGGATCACATGGCCGCAGTTCTGGCAGCGCGAATGCGGCACCATCAGGTTGAAGGGCTCGGCGGCCGGAGCGGGTTCGGCGCCATCCAGGCTGGCGCATTCGGCGGCCCACTGGCGCTCGAGCATCTTCGGCAGCCGATAGATCACGACGTTGAGGAAGCTGCCGATCAGCAGCCCCAGAACGCCGGCCAGCGCGGCGTCCACCCCCTGCGAAACCAGCATCAGACGACCTGGCCGAGCTTGAAGATGGGCAGGTACATCGAGATCACGATGCCGCCGATGATCACGCCCAGGAAGACGATGATGATCGGCTCCATCAGGCTGGACAACCCTGCCACCATCTCGTCGACTTCCGATTCATAGAAATCGGCGGCCTTGCCCAGCATGTGATCGATCGAGCCCGATTCCTCGCCGATCGCGGTCATCTGGATCACCATCGACGGAAAGAGATTGGCATTGGTCATGGCCGCAGTCAGGCTGGTGCCGGAGGAGACTTCCTGCTGGATCTTGACCGTGGCATCGGCATACACCGAGTTGCCCGCGGCGCCGCCCACCGAATCCAGCGCCTCCACCAGCGGTACGCCGGCAGCGAACATGGTGGCCAACGTGCGGGTCCAGCGGGCGACGCAGGACTTGTCGATCAGAGAGCCGAAGATCGGCAGCTTCAGCAGCAGGCGGTCCATCACCTTCTGCATGCGTTCGTTGCGCCTCCAGGCCTGGAAGAAGAAATAGATGCCGCCGCCCACGACGCCGAAGATCAGCCACCAGTACGAGACGAAGAACTCGCTGATCGCCATCACGATCAGCGTCGGCGCCGGCAGGTCGGCGCCGAAGGAGGAGAACACCTGCTTGAAGGCCGGGATGACGAAGATCATGATCACCGCCACCACCACGAAGGCCACCACCAGGACCGAAGTGGGATACATCAGGGCCGACTTGATCTTCGACTTGATGGCCTCGGTCTTTTCCATGTAGACGGCCAGGCGATCGAGCAGTTCCTCCAGGATGCCGGCGGCCTCGCCGGCCTCGACCAGGTTGCAGTAGAGGTTGTCGAAGTACTTCGGGAACTTGCGAAAGGCTGCGGACAGCGAGGTGCCGGTCTCGACGTCGGAGCGGATGTCGTTGAGCAGCCGCGCGACGCTGGGATTGGTATTGCCGCGCCCCACGATGTCGAAGGACTGCAGCAACGGCACGCCGGCCTTCATCATCGTGGCCAGCTGGCGCGTGAAGAGCGCGATGTCCTTGGGCTTGATGGCCCTGCCCGAACGCGTGCGGCGCTTCTTGATCTTGGTGGTGAGCACGCCCTGGCGGCGCAGCGCCGCCTGCACCTGGTTCTCGCCGGCGGCCCGGATCTCGCCGCGCACGGTCTTGCCGTTGCGGTCCTTGCCTTCCCACTCGTAGAGGAATTCCTTGAATGTCCGGGACGATGCTGCTGCCGTGGCCATGGAAGATCTCCGCTTCGTGCTATTCGTTGGTGACTGCCAGGACTTCCTCGAGCGAGGTCAGTCCCTGGATGACCTTCTTCAGGCCCGACTGCCGCAGCGAACGCACGCCCTCGGCTTCCGACTGGCGCGCGATGTCCAATGCCGATCCGTCGCGCAGGATGATCCGCTGGAGCTCCTCGGTGATCGGCATGACCTGGTAGATGCCCACGCGCCCTTTGTAGCCGCCGTTGCAGGCCGAACAGCCGACCGCGTGGTAGGGCTTCCAGGTGCCGTCGAGCTGGCTCTCCTTGAAACCGGCGTCGAGCAGCGCCTTGCGCGGTATTTCCAGCGGCTTGCGGCACACGGGGCAGAGCCGCCGCGCGAGGCGCTGGGCGGTGATCAGGATCACGCTGGAGGCGATGTTGAAGGGCGCGATGCCCATGTTGCGCATCCGCGTGAGCGTGGTCGGCGCGTCGTTGGTGTGCAGCGTCGAAAGCACCAGGTGGCCGGTCTGGGCTGCCTTGATCGAGATGTCCGCGGTTTCGAGATCGCGGATTTCGCCGACCATGATGATGTCCGGGTCCTGCCGCAGGAAGGCCCGCAGCGCGGAGGCGAAGGTCAGGCCGGCCTTTTCATTGACGTTGACCTGGTTGACACCCGGCAGGTTGATTTCCGATGGGTCCTCGGCCGTCGCGATGTTCACGCCCGGCTTGTTCAGCAGGTTCAGGCAGGTGTAGAGCGACACTGTCTTGCCCGAGCCGGTCGGACCGGTCACCAGCACCATGCCGTAGGGGCGCGCGATGGCGTTCAGCAGGCGTTCTTTCTCGTCCGGGTCGTAGCCGAGCGCATCGATGCCCAGGCGGGCGTTGCTCGGATCCAGGATCCGGATCACGATCTTCTCGCCGAACAGCGTGGGCAGGGTGCTGACCCGGAAATCGATCACCCGCTCGGGACCGATCTTGAGCTTCATCTTGCCGTCTTGCGGGATCCGCTTTTCGGAGATGTCCATGCGCGAGATGACCTTGATGCGCGAGGCCAGCTTTTCCTTGATGACGGTGGGCGGACTGGCGATTTCGCGCAACTCCCCGTCGATGCGAAAGCGCACCCTGTAGTTGTGCTCGTAGGGCTCGAAATGGATGTCCGAGGCCCGCATGCTGAAGGCATCGAGCAGCATCTTGTGCAGGAAGCGAACGACCGGCGCATCCTCGACCTCGGCCGCGGCGGAGTCCGCGGCCTCGTTGGACGCCTCGGCCGGCGATTCATCGAACTCGAATTCGGTGCCGATGATGTTGTCGATGGTCTCGGCGGCCGTCACGGCCGCGGCCTCGATCATGCGCGAGAGCTTGTCGTATTCCGCGATGACCCAATCCACCCCCATTTGCGAGGCGAACTTGATCTTCTCGGCGCCCTGCTGATCGGAAGGGTCGGCCGTTGCGACGATGAGACGGTTGTTGCGTTTGCTCAACACAACGACCCGGTAGGCCTGGCACAGCTTGGGGTCGAGCAGGTCCTTGGGCAGGCGCTGCGGGTCGATGGCGTCGAGGTCGAGCAGCGGTGCGCCGAAAGCGCTGGACAGGGTATGGGCCAGATCGGCCGCCGAAACGGCGCCGGTGCCGGTCAATTCAGCAATGAAGCTGGTGCGGGCGCTGAGCGACTTCTGATAGATGTCCTCGGCCGTTTTCGCGGGCAACTTGCCTGCCGAGACGAGGGCGCGCGCGAGTCCCGGCAGGGCGATCGGCGAGCTTTCTTTGACAAGAGGTTCGGCTGCGGCCATTCAACGAATGTAAGAGACGTGAAAAAATGCTTCACGATCATCGCTGATCGCCCAAGCGCTGTAAACCGCCGCCCGGTTGATGTTCCGCGCAGCATTTGGCAATTACAGCGCCAAAAGGCTGGTCGGGGTGAGAGGATTCGAACCTCCGGCCTCTACGTCCCGAACGTAGCGCTCTACCAGGCTAAGCTACACCCCGATGGTTGGTTGCAAGAAATGTGAATCGTCCCGGGTGCCCACTGTCGTAGGTTAGGCGCGTCGCTCAAGCAACTGAGCCGCTAATTGTAGCAAACCGGCGGAGTGCGGATTTGCAGAAAAACCACGCAGCGCATCGATGGCGCGCTGCGCCTCGGCTGCGGCGGCGGCACGCGTGGCATCCAAGGCGCCGGTTTCGCGCACGATCGCGACGATCTGCGGCAATTGCATGGTGTCACCTGCCTCGATGGCGTCGCGGATCAGCTGGCGCTGGGCAGGGTTTCCGCGCTGCATGGCCAGGATCAGCGGCAGCGTGGTCTTGCCTTCGCGCAGGTCGTCGCCCACGTTCTTGCCGGTTTCGCCGGCATTGCCGGCGTAGTCGAGTACGTCGTCGATGACCTGGAAGGCGGTGCCCAGCGCCTGTCCGTAGGCGGCGCAGGCCTCCTCGACGGCCGGCTCGACGCCGGCCAGCACGGCCGCCAGGCGGGTGCTGGCCTCGAACAGCTTGGCGGTCTTCGAGCGGATCACCCGCAGGTAGGCTTCCTCGTCGAGCGAGGCGTCGTGCATGTTCATCAACTGCAGGACTTCGCCTTCGGCAATCACGTTGGTGGCTTCGGCCAGGATCTGCATCACGCGAACGTCGTCGGCGTCCAGCATCATCTGGAAGGCGCGCGAATAGAGGAAGTCGCCGACCAGCACGCTGGCCGGATTGCCGAAGGATTCGTTGGCGGTCGGCCGCCCGCGCCGCAGCGTGGATTCGTCCACCACGTCGTCGTGCAGCAAGGTCGCCGTGTGGATGAACTCGACCACGGCGGCGAGGTTGAAGCGCTGATCGCCGGTATAGCCGAGGGCGCCGGCCATCAGCAGCAGCAGGGCCGGGCGCAGGCGCTTGCCGCCGGCGGAGATGATGTAGCTGCAGACCTGACGGACCAGCGGGACCCCGCTGGCGAGGCGGCGGGCGATCACGAGATCGACCCCGGCCATGTCATCGGCAATCAGGCCGAGCACGGCGGCGGAGGTGGAGTTGTCGGCGGCGTGGGCTGGCAAGGCAGGGGCGCTTGTGCGCTGCATGGGGGTGCGTCGACGGCGCAGGGCCGGAAGCAGCCGATTATAGGGACCGGCCGGAGCCCGTTCGGGCGGCACGAGCGGCGCATGCCGACCAGGGGCGCGGGCATGCTATAATCTTGGGCTCTACGGAATTCGCCGTGGAGCCATCTTATTCAAAGATCAAGGTTCAATATGTACGCGGTCATAAAAACCGGTGGCAAGCAGTATCGCGTTGCTTCCGGCGAAAAAATTAAAGTAGAACAGATTGCTGCGGACGTTGGCCAGGAGATCGTGATCGACCAGGTGCTCGCAGTCGGCGACGGCAGCGAAATCAAGGTCGGCACACCCCTGGTGTCCGGCGCGACGGTGACAGTCACGGTGCTGTCGCACGGCAAGCACGACAAGGTTCGCATCTTCAAGATGCGCCGTCGCAAGCACTATCAGAAACGTCAAGGCCATCGCCAGCAGTTCACCGAACTGCAAATCGGTGCGATCGCCGGCTAAGGAGAGAGCACCATGGCACAGAAAAAAGGCGGCGGCTCCACGCGAAACGGGCGCGACTCCAAGCCCAAGATGCTCGGCGTCAAGCGCTTCGGCGGCGAACTGATCAGCGCAGGCTCGATCATCGTGCGCCAGCGTGGTACCCAGTTCCATCCCGGCGTGAACGTCGGCGTTGGCAAGGACCACACCCTGTTCGCCCTGGTCGACGGCCATGTGTCGTTCGGCACCAAGGGTGCGCTCAACAAGCACACGGTCAGCGTGACACCGGCTTAAGCCCTGTCACTTCGATCATTTCGAAGCCCCGCTTTGCCGGGGCTTTTTCATTTGTACACTGCTCATTTGCTCTCATGAAGTTCGTCGACGAAGCCTTCATCGACGTCGCCGCCGGCGACGGCGGCAACGGCTGCGTGTCGTTCCGTCATGAGAAGTACAAGGAGTTCGGCGGCCCGAACGGCGGTGACGGCGGCCGCGGCGGCCATGTGTTCGCGCTGGCCGACTCGAACCTCAACACCTTGGTCGACTTCCGCTACTCGCGCCGCCACGATGCCAGGCGCGGCCAGCACGGCATGGGCTCGGACATGTTCGGCGCGGCGGGCGACGACGTGACGCTGAAGATGCCCGTGGGCACCATCATCTCCGACGCCGAGACCGGCGAGGTGCTGTATGAACTGCTGACGCCGGGCGAAGTGATCACCATCGCCAAGGGCGGCGACGGCGGCTTCGGCAACATGCGCTTCAAGAGCGCAATCAACCGCGCGCCGCGGCAGAAGACGCCCGGCTGGCCGGGCGAGAAGAAGAACCTCAAGCTCGAGCTCAAGGTGCTGGCCGATGTCGGACTGCTGGGCATGCCGAACGCCGGCAAGTCGACGCTGATCAGCGCGATCTCGAACGCGCGCCCGCGCATCGCGGACTATCCCTTCACCACCCTGCATCCGAACCTCGGCGTGGTGCGCGTCGGGCCGGAGCAGAGTTTCGTGGTGGCCGACCTGCCGGGGCTGATCGAAGGCGCCTCCGAAGGCGCGGGGCTGGGCCATCTCTTCCTGCGCCATCTGCAGCGCACGCGGCTGTTGCTGCACGTGATCGATATCGCGCCTTTCGACGAAGGTGTGGATCCGGTCGCGCAGGCCAGGGCGATCGTCCGCGAGCTCAAGAAATACGATGCCGCCCTCTACGAAAAACCGCGCTGGCTGGTGCTGAACAAGCTCGACATGGTGCCCGCCGAGGAGCGCGCCGCGCGGGTCAGGGACTTCGTCAAGCGACTGCGCTTCAAGGGGCCGGTGTTCGAGATCTCGGCACTGACGCGCGAGGGCTGCGAGCCGCTGGTGCAGGCGATCTACCAGCACGTCAAGGCCCAACAGGTGGCCGAACAGCCGCCGGTCGAGATCGATCCGCGCTTTCCCTGATTTTCCAATGACATCCCCTACCGGGTCAGCCGCATTGCGCGAGGCGCGCCGCATCGTCGTCAAGGTCGGGTCCAGCCTGGTCACGAACGAGGGCCGCGGCCTGGACGAGCAGGCCATCGGCGAATGGTGCCGACAGCTCGCGGCGCTGGTGCGCGAAGGCCGCGAGGTGGTCATGGTGTCCAGCGGCGCCATCGCCGAAGGCATGAAGCGCCTCGGCTGGCGCGTGCGGCCGCGCGAGATCCATGAATTGCAGGCCGCCGCCGCCGTCGGCCAGATGGGACTGGCGCAGATCTACGAGACCAAATTGCGCGAGAACGGCATCGGCAGCGCGCAGGTGCTGCTGACCCACGCCGACCTGGCCGATCGCGAGCGCTATCTCAATGCGCGCTCGACCTTGGTGACCCTGCTCGCACTGGGCGTGGTGCCGGTCATCAACGAGAACGACACGGTCGTCAACGACGAGATCAAGTTCGGCGACAACGACACGCTGGGTGCCTTGGTCGCCAACCTGGTCGAAGCCGATGCCCTGGTCATCCTGACCGACCAGCGCGGCCTCTTCAGCGCCGATCCGCGCAAGGATCCGCAGGCCCGCTTCATCGACGAGGCGGCTGCCGGCGACCCGGCCCTGGAGGCCATGGCGGGCGGCGCCGGCAGCAGCATCGGCCGCGGCGGCATGATCACCAAGATCCTGGCGGCCAAGCGGGCGGCCGGGTCGGGTGCTTCCACGGTGATTGCCTGGGGCCGGGAACCCGACGCGCTGCTGCGCCTGGCGCGCGGCGAAGCCATCGGCACCTTGCTGCTGGCGCAAACTGCCAAGCACCAGGCCCGCAAGCGCTGGATGGCGGACCACCTGCAACTGCGCGGGGCCGTCGCCGTCGATGGCGGCGCGGCCGCCAAGCTGCGTGCGGAGGGCAAGAGCCTGCTGCCGATCGGCATGACCACGGTCGAGGGCGAGTTCTCGCGCGGCGACGTGATCGCCATCCGCGACGAGCGGGGCATTGAACTCGGGCGTGGTCTGGCGAACTATTCGAGCGCCGAGGCGCGCAAGCTATGCCGCAAGCCGTCCAGCGAGTTCGAGCGCTTGCTGGGCTATGCGGCCGAGCCCGAAATGGTTCATCGCGACAACATGGTGCTGATGCCGGACGGGCGCTGAGACGACGGGGGTCCGAGGCCCCGCTCTGCGTTCAGTCCAGGTCGTGAACGGGGGCCTTCAACAGGCGGATGGTCTCCGAGGCGCTCTGCTGGGGCGCATGGTCGCGGCACATGCCTTGCCTCGAGACGGCGTGGGTGTAGCCCGAATTGCGATCGCCGATTCGCTTCCACTCGGGATCCTTTTGGACATCCCAGGCGCCGTTGTTGAAACTGGCGTAGGTCTTGTATTGCTCGGTCGAGCAGTGGATACCCTCATAGAAAGCATTGAAGCCGCCGCCTTCGCGGCTGGTGGCGACAACCACATAGCGAACCACACCGTCGGTGCCGACGCGAATGGTGGCCGGATCGACGCCGAACTTCAAGGTCATGTAGGGCGGCATCTCGATCGGGATCAGCTTGTCCTGGCTGAAGGCGGGCGGCGGTGCCGCCTTGTCTTCCTTCCAGTCGGAAGGATCCGGGATCACCTGGGCCTGGGCCAGGCTCGCGGCACCGAGCGCGCAGGCAAGGGCGATGAGCGCGCGGCTAGCGCGGCGCCTGGAAGGGGTCGTTGGTCGGGGCAGGATCGCTGGCAAGGTTGGCATTCGGGTTGGGATCGAAACTGGCGCCGGGCGGCAGTTCGAAATTGGATTCGTGGCCGGGGCCGGACGGATGGCGTTCGAATTCGCGCGCGCGGACATTGCTGCGCAGGAAGCGATTGCGAAAGTCCTGCCGCGGCAGGTAGCGTGCCAGTTCGGTCAGCGCCATTTCATAGACGCCGCGCTTGAACTCCACAACGACATCGAGCGGCACCCAGTAGTCATGCCAGCGCCAGGCGTCGAATTCAGGGTGGTCGGTGGCGCGCAGGTTCAAGTCCCAGTCGTGGCCGGTGAGCTGCAACAAGTACCAGATCTGCTTCTGCCCCTTGTAGTGGCCCCGTGCGTCACGGCGGATGAACCGATCCGGCACCTCGTAGCGCAACCAGTCGCGGGTACGGGCGACGATGCGCACATGCTCCGGGTGGAGCCCCACTTCTTCCTGCAATTCCCGGAACATGGCCTGTTCGGGGCTCTCGCCGCGATCAATGCCGCCTTGCGGAAACTGCCAGGAATGGGTGCGTATGCGTTTGCCCCAGAAAACCTGGTTTCTCTGGTTGAGCAGGATGATGCCGACGTTGGGCCTGAAGCCGTCCCGGTCGAGCATAATCAAACCCCAATTTTTATGAACTGAGTCGATTATGCATGCCGGGTTGCGCACGGCAAGCGACCCGTTCCAGGTCCCCCCGTGGCCTGCCCCCTTCCGACGACCGTTTCTTTGCCCTTCTCGACCGATGAAAGCTTCCCGATTCTTTATCTCCACCCTCAAGGAAGCGCCGGCCGATGCCGAGGTGGCCAGCCACCGCCTCATGATGCGCGCCGGCATGATCAAGAAGCTCGGCACCGGCATTTACACCTACATGCCCATCGGCTTGCGCGTGATCCGCAAGGTCGAGGCGATCGTGCGCGAGGAGATGAACCGTGCCGGTGCCGTCGAACTGGCCATGCCGGTCGTCCAGCCGGCCGAGATCTGGGAGGAGAGCGGCCGCTTCCAGGGCTACGGTCCCGAACTGCTGCGCATCAGGGACCGGCATGACCGCCCCTTCGTGGTCCAGCCGACCAGCGAGGAGGTGGTCACCGACATCGCCCGCCAGGAGATCCGCAGCTACAAGCAGCTGCCGCTGAACTTCTACCAGATCCAGACCAAGTTCCGCGACGAGCGGCGCCCCCGCTTCGGCCTCATGCGCGGGCGCGAGTTCATCATGAAGGACGCCTACAGCTTCGACCGCGACCTCGAGGCCGCCAAGCTCAGCTACAAGGCCATGGCCGATGCCTACCGCCGCGCCTTCGACCGCTTCGGGCTGCGCTACCGTGCCGTGGCGGCCGACAGCGGCGCGATCGGCGGCGACGTGAGCCAGGAGTTCCAGGTCATCGCGGCGACGGGCGAAGATGCCATCGTGTACTGCCCCGACAGCGACTATGCGGCGAACATGGAAAAGGCCGAGGCGCTGGCCCCGGCCGGACCGCGCGGCGCGCCGACGCGGGCCCTGGCCAAGACGCCCACGCCCGGCAAGAGCACCTGCGCGGACGTGGCCGAACTGCTCGGCGTGCCGCTGGCGACCACGGTGAAGTCGCTGGTGCTGGCCACCGAAAAGCTGGACGCGGCCGGCCAGGTCGAGCGCGTGCAGGTCTGGCTGCTGCTGCTGCGCGGCGACCACGACATGAACGAGATCAAGGTCGGCAAGGTGCCGGGCCTCGACCAGGGCTTCCGCTTCGCGACCAACGCCGAGATCGAGGACCACTTCGGCTGCCAGCCCGGCTACCTGGGCCCGCTGAATCTCAGGCAGCCGGTGAAGATCGTCGCCGACCGCGAGGTCGCGCTGATGGCCGACTGGATCTGCGGCGCCAACGAGGTCGACTTCCACCTGACCGGTGTGAACTGGGGCCGCGACCTGCCGGAACCCGAAGCGGTGGCCGACCTGCGCAACGTGGTGGCGGGCGATGCCTCGCCCGACGGCAAGGGGCTGCTGGCCATCGAGCGCGGCATCGAGGTGGGCCATGTGTTCGTGCTCGGCACCAAGTACAGCAAGCCGATGAACGCGACCTTCCTCGACGAAGCCGGCAAGCCGCAGTTCCTCGAGATGGGTTGCTACGGCATCGGCATCACGCGGCTGCCGGCGGCGGCCATCGAGCAGAACCACGATGAGCGCGGGATCATCTGGCCCGACGCGATCGCGCCCTTCACCGTGGTGGTCTGCCCGATCGGCATGGACCGCAGTGCCGAGGTCAAGACGGCGGCCGAAGCGCTCCACGGGCAACTGCTGGCCGCCGGTGTGGACGTGCTGCTGGACGATCGCGGGGAGCGTCCGGGCGCGATGTTCGCCGACTGGGAGCTGATCGGCGTGCCGCACCGCGTCGTGATCTCCGAGCGCGGCCTGAAGGAAGGGCAGTTCGAGTATCAGCATCGGCGCGACAGCGCACCGACCAAGGTGCCGGCGGCGGCCATCGCGGAGTTCATCCACCAGCGGCTTGCCGTCGCATGAGCCTTTGAGCGCCCCCGGTTTTTCGCGACGTCTGTGCCTGGGTGGCACGGCGGCCGCTGCCTTGTCCCTGGCGCTGCCGCGGCCGGCCCTGGCCGGCGCCCAGATCGAGGAGCCGCTGATCGATTCGGTGCGCACGGCGCTGAGTTCGGCCATTGCCAACAAGGCGCCGCCGATTCCCGAGTTCAGCGACACCGAGTCGCGCCTGGCCTATCTGCGCTGGCTCGGCGAGATGAGCGGCCGGCTGATGCGCAAACTGCCCGATGCGCAGACCCGCATCGAGTTCCTGCAGACCGCCTGGTACGAGGCGCGCCGCTCCGGCCTTCAGGCCAGCCTGGTGCTCGGCCTGGTGCAGGTGGAGAGCAATTTCCGCAAGTTCGCCGTCTCCAGCGTCGGCGCGCGCGGCTACATGCAGGTGATGCCCTTCTGGACCCGATCCATCGGCGACGGCGATCCCTCCAAGCTGTTCCACATGCAGACCAATCTGCGTTTCGGCTGCGTGATCCTGCGCCACTATCTCAACATGGAGCAGGGCGACCTGTTCATGACGCTGGGCCGCTACAACGGCAGCCGTGGCCGCGCGCCCTATCCGGATGCCGTGCTCGCCAACCAGAAGCTCTGGGCGTTCAAGGACAAGGAACACCGGCCGGAGGGCTGAAGGCGCCTGCCCTCAGGGCTTGGCGGCAGTCGTGCGCGTCACCATGACCTGGTCGATGCGGAAGCTGTCGACATCCAGTACCTCGAAGCTGTAGCCGGCCCAGGCGACGCTGTCGGTGCGCTTGGGCACGCGGCGCAGCATCACCATCAGGAAGCCGGCCAGGGTCTCGTATTCCTCGGCATGCGGAAACTCGTCGATGTCGAGCGCGCGCTGGACGTCCTGGATCGGCGTCACGCCATCGATGAGCCAGGAGTTCTCGTCGCGCCTGACGATCTGCTGCTCCTCGTCCTGCGCGCCCACCAGGTCGCCCATCACCGTGCTCATCACGTCGTTGAGCGTGATCACGCCGACCACCAGGCTGTACTCGTTGACGATGATCGCGAAGTCTTCGTGGGCCTGCTGGAACTGCTCCAGCACCTCGGTGAGCGACAGCCGGTCGGGGATGACCAGCGCCTTGTGCAGCGGCAGGCCCTGGTCGAAGGCCAGCGGCTGGCCGCTGAGCACGCGCTGGAACATGTCCTTGGCGTCGACGTAGCCGAGCACATGGTCGATGTCGCCCTCGCACACGGGATAGGCCGAGAAAGGCTCGGCGACGATGCGCGCGCGCAGCACCGCCTCCGGGTCGTCGCGCAGGAACCAGGCGACGCGCTCGCGCGAGGTCATCACGCTGCTGACCACCCGCGTGTCGAGCTCGAAGACGTTGGCGATCACCTGCTGTTCGCGTACCGCCAGCACGCCGGCGAGCGCGCCGGCCTCGGTCATGGCCAGGATGTCGGCCGAGGTGATCTTCTCGTCGCGCACGAGCGGCATGCCCAGCAGCTTGAACAGCAGGTCGGTGCAGGTGGTGAACAGCCACACCAGCGGCTTGAAGGTGGTGATGAGCAGCAGCATCGGGCCGATCATGCGCACCGCCAGCCCTTCGGGGTTGGCCATGCCCAGCCGCTTGGGAAACAGGTCTGCGAACACCAGGAAGACCGCGATGATGGCGATGAAGGAGGCCAGGAAGCCGGCGGTGTCCGCGGCCGACGGGCCGAGCCAGAAGCCGAACAGAAGAGCGAAATAGGGCTTCAGGGCGCCTTCGCCGACCACGCCGCCCATGATCGCGACCGCGTTCAGGCCGATCTGCACGACCGTGAAGTAGTGGCCCGGCTGCTCCTGCACCCGCAGCACGCGCTCGGCCCGTGCGTCGCCTTCGTCGGCCATCTGGCGCAGGCGCAGGCGGCGCGATGCCGCGAGCGAGATCTCCGCCAGCGAGAAGAAGGCGCTCAGCGCGATCAGCACAGCGATGAGCAGCAGGCTTTGGAAGAGGGTCGGGGTCATGCGTCGGTCAGGGAAGACCGACATGGTGCCATGCCCCGCCAGCACACCTGGCGGCGCGCGCGCTGTGGCTTGCAGCTACTGCACGAAGCCGATGCGGCTCCTGGCGCCTGCAGGCCGCGGCAGGTCGTCGACCCGCACCTCGTCGCGGCCGGCCAGCCGGGCGTTGCCGAAGCCGGTCATCAAGGCACGGCGCATTTCGCGCGGCGCCAGCGCAGCGAGCTGGTCGAGCACATCGGGCGAAGGCTCCGCCGCCAGCCGCCGGCCCCAGTCATGGTCGGCGCGGATCGAGGCATAGAGCTGGCGCGCGATCTGGCGCGCGGCCTCGGGCGAGGGGGCCTCGATCTCGAACACGTTCATGCGGTTCAGGATCGGCTCCGGGATGGCGCGTTCGTCGTTCGCGGTGGTGATCCAGATCACCTGGCTGGCGTCGATCGGGACCTCGGCGAATTCATCGACGAAGGCATGCGCGGTGTCGTGCTCGAGCAGGTTGTAGAGCGCGCCGAGCGGGTCGTACTGGCTGTCGGCGCCGGCCTTGTCGATCTCGTCGACCACCATCACCGGGTTGGCATACTGCCCGTCGACCAGCGCTTCGAACACCTTGCCGGGCTTGGCACCCTTCCATTGCGAAGAGGCGCCGGAGAGCAGCCAGCCTGCGGTCATCGAGTTCATCGGCACCAGTGACATACCGGTGCCGAGCAATTCCGCCAGCTTCTTGGCGAAATGGGTCTTGCCGATGCCGGGGGGGCCGAGCAGCAGCATCGGCGTGACTTCCAGGCCGTCGCGGCTGTCCTGTGCCAGCGCGACATGGCGCCGCACGTCGTCGAGCACCTCGGTGAAGTTCGGCAGCTGGGCATAGAGGGCGGCCATTTCAGGCACGCCGCTGGGCTTGACCTGGAAACGCTCGGGACCGCGTTCCAGCATGCGCTCATAGGTGCTGCGCAGGTTCTCGTGGTCGCGATCGGGCAGCTTGGCGAGCTTGCGCTCGACGTCGTGGGTCTGGAACACGCTGCGCAGATGGGCCACCGGCAGCTGGAACGTAGAGGACGCGGGGACGAGACTGCGGGAATCCATGGACACCTCCGGTTTCGAACACTTGGATACAGCATAAGCCGTGCCCAATGTCCGCGGGCGTCAATGTTTTCTCGTTTTGCCCGTGTGTCGCAGGGCTGTCACACGCCGCCCTGGGGATGCGTCGGGTCGACCCACAGCACCGATTCGGGCTTCTCGACCGGCTCGATGTCGAGATTGACCGCCACCGCCTGGCCGTCGCTGCGGCACAGCACGCATTCGAGCGCCTCGGTCGCGCTGGCGTTGATTTCCTGGTGCGGCACGTAGGGCGGCACATAGATGAAATCGCCGGGACCGGCCTCGGCGGTGAACTGCAACTGCTCGCCCCAGCGCATGCGGGCACGCCCGCGCACCACGTAGATCACGGACTCGAGATGGCCGTGGTGATGGGCGCCGGTCTTTGCATTGGCATGGATGGTGACGGTGCCGGCCCACAGCTTCTGCGCACCGACACGGGCGAAATTGATCGCCGCGGCGCGGTTCATGCCCGGCGTCTGTGCCGTATGGGTGTCGAGCTGGTTGGCCGGGATCACCCGCACGCCGTCGTGCTTCCAGGCGTCCTGACCGTGGCCGTGATCGGCGTGCTCGTGGCTCATGGATTCGCTCGGCGCGCGCAACCCTCAGGCGGGGCTGGCGTTGAGCATCTGC
>DASXKG010000351.1:0-2811 GCA_036496965.1 Variovorax sp. | reverse complement strand
AAGAAGTTCACGCCGGTCAGCAATGTACCGATACCGGAGAGCTGCAGACTCCACAGGTAATAGTCGACCCCGACACCCGGACTGAACTGCAATTCGGACAGCGGCGGATAAGCCAGCCAGCCGGTCTGCGCGAATTCACCGATCACCAGCGAGACGTTGATCAGGATCGCGCTGACCGCGGTCATCCAGAAGCTCAGCGAGTTGATGAACGGGAACGCCACGTCGCGCGCGCCGATCTGCAGCGGCACCACGAAGTTCATCAGGCCCGTCACCAGCTGCATGGCCACGAAGAAGATCATGATCACGCCGTGGGCGGTGAAGATCTGGTCGTAGTGGTGCGGCGGCAGGAAGCCCGGGTTGCCCCCGAAGGCGAAGGCCTGCTGGGCCCGCATCATGACCGCGTCGGAGAAGCCGCGCAGCAGCATCACCAGCCCGAGGAAGATGTACATCACGCCGATCTTCTTGTGGTCGATGCTGGTGAACCAGTCGCGCCACAGCATGCCCCAGAGACGGAAGTAGGTCAGCGCGCCCAGCACGGCCACCCCGCCGAGCGCTACCGCGATGAAGGTGTAGAGCAGGATCGGCTCGTGGAAGGGGATCGCGTCCCAGGTGAGCCGGCCGAAGATCAGCCTCGTGAAATCAGGATGGTCGGCCATCGTTAGTCTCGGATGCGGGGGGTGGAAAGCGAAATCGTCGACGGGCCGGCGGGTTCTTCAGCCGAGCACAAGGCCGTCACGTAGCCGAAGCCGGGCAGGTCGCTGCGTCCGGGTGTGCGGCGCGAGCTCAGGTTGTAGGCCCCCATCTTGCCCATCCCGCCATGCGCGTCGATGGCCATCATCTGTTTCATGCACATCTTGTCGCGCTCGACGCAGCGGTTGAGGATCGCGTCGTAGAGGTCGGGCGCGACGGCGCCGAAGCGGCGCACCGGTTCGCGCTCGCTCGGCTTGACCATTTCGAGGTAGCCGGCACGCGTCAGCTCGCCGCCGCCGGACTTCGCCTTCTGGACCCAGGCATCGAAGTCGGCATCGCTCACGCCATGGAACCTGAAGCGCATGTCGGAGAAGCCGGCCCCGCTGTAGTTGGCCGAGAAGCCCTCGAAATCGCCGGGCGCGTTGATCACCGCGTTGAGCTTGGTTTCCATGCCGGGCATGGCATAGATCTGGCCCGCCAATGCCGGGATGAAGAACGAGTTCATCACCGAGGAGGCGGTGATCCTGAAGACGATCGGGCGGTCCACCGGCGCCGCCAGTTCGTTCACGACCGCGATGCCCTGCTCTGGATAGATGAACAGCCATTTCCAGTCGAGCGCGACCACCTCGACCTCGAGCGGCTTGATCTCGGCGGGGACCGGCCGGTTGACCGCCAGCCGGCGCAGCGGCCGATACGGGTCCAGGGTGTGGGTGCTGATCCAGGTGACGGCGCCCAGGGCGATGATGATCAGCAGCGGCGCGGCCCAGATGGCCAGTTCGAGTTCGGTGGAATGGTCCCAGTCGGGCGAAAAGTCCGCCTCCTTGTTGGCGCGCCGGTAGCGCCAGGCGAACAGCACCGTGAGCACCAGCACCGGCACGATGATCAGCAGCATCAACACGGTGGACACGAGGATCAGGTGCCCTTGCTGGCGCGCGATGTCGCCGGATGCATTCAGCAACAATGTGTTGCAACCCGCCAACAGGGTGAGCGGGAGCAGCAGCAGTCCGCGGAAATTCTTGATTGCAGGCATGCGGGGGGTTGAGCGTTGAATGCGCAAAGAGACCACAATCTACTTGGTTTGGCCCGTGCCGGATATTGGACGTTTTGTCCTATGGCGGCAATCTCAATTCGGTGAGACGCTCGCACAGTCCAGTTGAAACACGAACCCCCAAAGCAGACATGACGACGTCCAGCATCAGTCCTCCCGGCGAGTCGTCGCCCTTGCATGGCACCCAGCACGATGGGCCCGAGGCCGGTCCGGAGCATTCGCCGGTCAAGCCGGGCGAGATCGCCATCGGGGTGGTCATCGGCAGGGCCTCCGAGTATTTCGACTTCTTCGTCTACGGCATCGCCTCGGTGCTGGTGTTTCCGTCGGTGTTCTTTCCCTTCGAGGAGCGCCTGGAAGGCATCCTCTATGCCTTCGTCATCTTCTCGTTTGCCTTCATCGCCCGGCCCTTCGGCACCGTGGCGTCGATGGCCCTGCAAAAGCGCCTGGGCCGCGAAGCCAAGCTGACGGCGGCCCTGTTCCTGTTGGGCATTTCCACCGCCGGAATGGCCTTCCTGCCCGGCTATGCCGACCTGGGCTTCGCCTCGATCGTGCTGCTGGCGATCCTGCGCTTCTGCCAGGGGCTGGCGCTGGGCGGGTCCTGGGACGGGCTGCCTTCGCTGCTGGCGCTCAATGCGCCGCCGGGCCGGCGCGGCTGGTATTCAATGCTGGGCCAGTTGGGCGCGCCAATCGGTTTCTTCGTGGCCAGCGGGCTGTACGCCTTCCTGATTTCCAGCTTGTCCAGTGAGGATTTCCTGGATTGGGGCTGGCGCTACACCTTCTATGTGGCCTTCGCCATCAACGTGGTGGCGCTGTTCGCCCGTCTGAGGCTGGTCGCCACCAACGAATACGACCGGATGCTCGAGGAGCGCGAGCTGGCGCCGACAGATGTTGTGGAAATGATACGGTCGCAGGGCTACAACCTGATCATCGGCGCCTTTGCCGCGCTGGCCAGCTATGCGCTGTTCCACCTGATCACCGTCTTTACACTTTCCTGGATCACGCTCTACTCGACCCAGTCGGTGGCCGAATTCCTGGTTGTCCAGATGGTCGGCGCGGTGCTGGGCGCGGGCGGC
>DASXKG010000350.1:0-1836 GCA_036496965.1 Variovorax sp. | reverse complement strand
CGCTGGTAAAGAGCACGGCTTTGGCATCGCGCAGGACGCGATATTCGGCCCACGGCCAGTAGAGCCATTTCTTGAGGTGCTTGAGGGGATAGCGGCGCTTGAACCACGGATCCAGCATGCCGTGCGTGTAGACGAAGTAGGGGGTTGCCGACCTGGCGAGGGCCCGCCAGGCGGCCAGGCCGGTGAACTGCCAGAGGCCGTTGACGATCACCGCGTCATAGTTGCCCGCATGCTCGCGCAGCCAGTCGACGGCTTTCGGGTTGTAGCCGTAGGAACCGCGTGACGGCCCCAGCGCACGCACCGGCGCCGGACACTCGCGCACATGGCGCGCCGCCGGGTTGTCCAGTGACAGCAGCTCGCTCTCGTGGCCCAGGCGCAGCAGCGCTTCATGCAGGCGCAGCACGCCCTCGATGGGTCCGCCGCCACTGGGGTCGACGGAGGGACTGAAATGCAGCAATTTCACGGTGAGGAACCACGCGCCGGAAAGAGTTCGAAGTCCGGGAACTTGAACACCAGCAGGCCGAAGGCCAGCATCAGCCCGAGCAGGCCGTGCGCCGTCAACTGGCCGATCGCCGGCCAGGTCAGGAGCGCCAGGGAGACCGTCAGCCACAGCAGCACCGGATAGATGGATCGCGTGCGGTAGGCCAGGCGCAAGCTCTTGGTCACGCCGAAGGCGACCACGACCACCTTCAGGGCGGTGAAGAGATAGCCGATCAGGCCACCCTCCAGCAGGATCCGGCCGGCTTCCACTTCAGCCAGGGCGAAATCGCTGACATTCTTGCCGGTCCGCACGAAGCCCGCCAGGTTCGAGCCCGCTCCCAGGCCGAATCCGAGCCATGTCACCTTGTTGTAAACATAGGACTCGCCGATGAAGATCGTCAGGATTCGGCCCCAGAAGCTCTCAGCCTCCGACGCTTGCTGGAAACGCGTGCTCGCGGTTTCGACGGCGCCGCTGAAGGCAAAGAGCAGCACCGCCACCAGCACCACGCCGAAGATCACGGCGACCAGGGCCTGCCCCTTTGCGCGGCCGCGCGCCAGCCAGAAGCGGCCGACGAAGAACACGCCGAGCATGATGCCGGAGTAGATGAGGGCGGTCCGCGAGCCGCTGACCACGCTGGCGATGACGAAACAGCCCAGCGCGAGCAGGCCGAAGAAGACCTGCATCTGCGTCCTCTTGCGGGCCCCGACCGCCGCCAGCGCCAGCGGCGCCACCAGCGCCAGGTAGGTGGCGTAGCCCAGCGTGAAGCTGAAGGTGCCGGTGGTGCGGACCACGCCCTCGACCACCTGGAAGACGCCTTCCGCGTCGCCTTCGAGCTGGTTGTTGATGCGCGCGCCCGGCGGCGACAGATACTGCAGCACGGCCAGCGGGGCCATCAGGATCAGGGTCCAGATCGCCACCATGATCGCGGCGCGGTAGTCGGCTTCGTTCATCGCGGCCGTGGCGGCGACGGCGAACCAGATGTAGAGCAGCCAGAAGCGCAGTCCGATCAGCAGTACCGTGGGCGAGTTCTCGCTGCCGACCACCTGCAGCAGTCCCCAAGCGACCACCACGCAGGACCAGACCACCAGCAGCAGGGTCACGCCCTTCTGCCTGCGCAGCGCGCCGCTGACCAGGGCAAGGACGATCACGTAGGCGGCAATCGCATCGCGCAGCAGGATCAAGGGCAGCGTGATGGAGCCGAAGGCCCATTTGCGGATTGCGCCCTCCAGCACCACCAGCACAAGGACGGCGATGAAGCCATAGCCCGCACCGGTCATGGAGCCGCGCCGACTGAGGACGTAGGGCATGGTGGCCGCGGTGGTGCTCATATCTGCCCCCACGCTCGGCACTTCGTG
>DASXKG010000349.1:0-5204 GCA_036496965.1 Variovorax sp. | reverse complement strand
CTGCGGCTGACGATCACCGGCCGCAACGTCTGCGCGCAGGTGGCGCCCTCGGCAGCCTAGCTAGCTGGGTCCGCCTCGGCGCGCGCCAGCCGCTCGCTCTTCCAGTACACATCATCCCCGCCGTCGACGCGGTTGAGCACGCGCGCCAGCACGAACAGGAGATCGCTCAGCCGGTTCAGGTACTGGCGCAGCGCGTCGTTGACGGTGCCCTGGGCGCCCAGCGCGACGACCGCACGCTCGGCGCGGCGCGCCACGGTGCGGCAGACATGCGCTTGCGCGGCCCCGCGCGTGCCGGCGGGCAGGATGAACTCGGCCAGCCGTGGAAGCGTGGCGTTGTGCTCGGCCAGCGCGTTGTCGAGCTGAAGCAGCGCGTCCGCCTTGAGCAGGGTGAAGCCGGGCATTGACAGCTCGCCTCCGAGGTTGAAGAGCTGGTGCTGCACGTCGACCAGGAGCTCGCGCACCGCGGCCGGCATCGCTTCGCACAGCAGCAGGCCGATGTGCGAGTTGAGTTCGTCGACGTCGCCCATCGCATGCACGCGCAGATGGTCCTTCGGCACGCGCGTGTTGTCGCCGAGGCCGGTGCTGCCGTCGTCGCCGGTACGGGTCGCAATTTGAGTCAGCCGATTGCCCATGGGTGCCTTTTGTCGCTTTTGCGGATGTGGTTCGTAGAATGGTAGACCCTCCAGGAGACAAGCCCGATGAACGCCCCCACGTCCCCGTCCCAGCTCACACCCGAGATCGCGCTGCGCGAGGTGCCCGAGGCGTTGATCGCGGCGCTCAAGGCGCGCTTCGGCGACAACTGTTCCACGGCGCTGGCGGTGCGCACCCAGCATGGCCGGGATGAATCCTCCTTCGATGCGCCGCCGCCCTCGGCGGTGGT
The DNA here is from genome assembly GCA_036496965.1 of Variovorax sp. Lineage (GTDB taxonomy): Bacteria > Pseudomonadota > Gammaproteobacteria > Burkholderiales > Burkholderiaceae_C > Variovorax. The sequence goes on along the minus strand of DASXKG010000349.1, from coordinate 4,324 downwards.
GTTTGCAGAGAGCACGCAGGACGTCGCCGATGCGGTGGGGCTGGCCAGCGCGCACAGCGTGCCGGTGATTCCCTTCGGCGTCGGCTCCTCGCTCGAGGGCCACCTGCTGGCGGTGCAGGGCGGCATCAGCATCGACGTGAACCGCATGAATCGCGTGCTCTCGGTCAACGCCGACGATCTCACGGTCACGGTACAGCCCGGTGTCACGCGCAAGCAGCTCAACGAGGAGATCAAGAGCACGGGCCTGTTCTTTCCCATCGATCCCGGCGCCGATGCCTCGATCGGTGGCATGGCCGCCACCCGCGCCAGCGGCACGAATGCGGTGCGCTACGGCACCATGCGAGAGAACGTGCTGGCGCTCGAGGTGGTGACCGCCAGCGGCGAGGTGATCCGCACCGGCACGCGCGCGAAAAAGTCCTCGGCGGGCTACGACCTCACGCGCCTGATGGTCGGCAGCGAAGGCACGCTGGGCGTGATCACCGAGATCACCTTGCGCATCTATCCGCTGCCCGAAGCGGTGTCGGCGGCGATCTGCTCCTTTCCGAGCATCGAGGCGGCGGTGCGCACCACCATCGAGATCATCCAGCTGGGCGTGCCGATCGCGCGCGTCGAGCTGATCGACGTCAACTCGGTACGCATGGTGAACGCCTATTCCAAGCTCAGCCTGCGCGAGGAGCCGATGCTGCTGATGGAGTTCCACGGCTCCCCGGCCGGCGTGAAGGAGCAGGCCGAGACCGTGCAGGAACTCGCCAGCGGCCATGGCGGCAAGGCCTTCGAATGGGCCAGCACGCCGGAAGAACGCACACGCCTGTGGACCGCGCGGCACAACAGTTACTTCGCGGCGGTGCAGTCGCGCCCGGGTTGCCGGGTGATCTCGACCGACACCTGCGTGCCGATCTCGCGGCTGGCGGACTGCTTGCTCGAATCGGTGGCCGAGGCAGACGCGAGCGGCATTCCCTATTTCCTGGTCGGCCATGTCGGCGATGGCAACTTCCACTTCGGCTACCTGCTGGACCCGAACGCGCCGCAGGAGCGCGTGCGGGCCGAGCAGCTGAATCACGCGCTGGTGTCGCGGGCCTTGGCACTCGAAGGCACCTGCACCGGCGAGCACGGGGTCGGCCTGCACAAGATGGAGTTTCTCGTGGCCGAGGCGGGAACGGGTGCGATCGACATGATGCGCACGATCAAGCAGGCGCTTGACCCGAAGAACATCATGAACCCCGGAAAGATCTTTAATCTATAGCCGCCCCCAGGCTGCGGCGGCCGAAGTCGGCCGCGCCATATGGAAAGCGGCGCGGGCTACATCTTTCGCAGCCGGTCGATGAGGCCGTTCAGGGCGTCGAGCGAGCCGAAATGAATGGCCAGCTCGCCGCTCTCGTCCGTCTTGCCATTGCGGCGGCCGCGCTTCCTGAGGCGCACTTCGACTTCTGCGGCCAGCAGGTCGGCGAGTTCTTCTTCCACGCGCAACAGGTCGCGCGATTTTTCGTCAGGGACGCGACGCGGCGTGGGCGACAGGCTGAATTCGGCCGCCAGCCTCTTGACCAGGGCTTCGGCCTCGCGAACCGACATCTTCCTGGCCGCGATCTGGTTCGCGGCAGTGATCTGGGTGCCCTTGTCCAGGGCCAGCAAGGCGCGGGCATGGCCCATGTCGATGTCGCCGGCCATCAGCATGGCCTGGGCGGGCTCCGCCAGATTGAGCAGGCGCAGCAGGTTGCTGGCGGCACTGCGGGAGCGTCCAACCGCCTGCGCCGCTGATTCGTGAGTGAGCCCAAACTCAGCGACCAGGCGTTGCAAACCCTGGGCTTCTTCCAAGGGATTGAGGTCTTCACGCTGGATGTTTTCGATCAGCGACATGGCCGCGGCCGCCTCGTCTGGCACGTCGCGCACCAGCACCGGCACACTGTCCAGGCCGGCCAGGCCGGCGGCTCGGAAGCGGCGTTCGCCGGCAATGATCTCGAATTCGGCGTTCTTTGCGCGCGCGGCCGCGGGCGCCAGCCGCCGCACGAGGATCGGTTGCATGATGCCCTGGGCCTTGATGCTCTCGGCCAGTTCGTACAGGGCGCCCTCGTCCATCCGGGTGCGCGGCTGGTAGACCCCGGGCACCATCTGGTAGAGCTGCAGCTCGGTCGGATTGGCCGGTGCGGCATCGCCGCCCTCGACCAGGTGGTCCTGGCCGCTGAAAGTCGGGCCGAGCAGGGCTTCGAGACCGCGGCCGAGGCCCTTGGGTTTTTTGGTGACCATGCGATCAGGCTTCTTTCAGTAAATCGTTCATCAGCAGCTGGCGGCCTTCGGGCCAGTCGCCCAGCCCGCTTTCGCTGTTGAGGTGGCCACGGGCGCCGGCGTCGACGAAGCGGGCGCCCCAGTCCTCGGCCATCCGGCGCGCGCGCTCCACGGCGCAGTAGGGATCGTTGTCGGCCGCGATCATCAAGGCGGGAAAGGGCAAGGGCCGGCGCACGATCGGCGACCAGCCGGGAATCATCTGGCGCAGGTCGTCGCGCTCCGTGTCGCCGGGCGCCACCAGCAAGGCGGCGCGCACGCGGCCGGTGTGGCTGGAATGGGCAGCCCAGGCCGCGACCAGCTGGCAGCCCAGGCTGTGCGCTACCAAGGCCACAGGGCCGGCGGCGGCCAGCACCTCTTCCTCGAGCCGGGACGACCAGTCACCACGCAAGGGGCGCATCCAGTCGTGCTGCTGCACCCGATGGTCGCCATGAAGGGCCTCCCAGCGGCTTTGCCAATGGCCGGCGTCGCTGTCCTGCCAGCCCGGCAGCAGCAGGATCTTCGGCGGGCTCATCCCCTCGCGGACCTCAGAAGCCATCGGGGTCCTGGACGGCAACCTGAGGCACCGCCATCGGTTGCGGTGCGCGCGGCGCCACTGGCGCGGGCTGCTCGGCAGCCAGGGCGCTGGCCGGCGGCATTCTGACAACCAGCTCCTGCGCGAAGGCCACGAAGGCCGCGCTGCCCTTGGCCGCCGGGTCGAACACCACGCCGGGCAGTCCATAGCTCGGCGCTTCGGCCAGACGGACGTTGCGTGGAATCACTGTATCGAACACCTTGTCGCCGAAATGCGCCTTGAGCTGCTCGCTGACCTGCTGCTGCAGCGTGATGCGCGGGTCGAACATCACCCGCAGCAGCCCGATGATCTGCAGGTTCTTGTTCAGGTTCGCATGCACCTGCTTGATGGTGTTGACCAGGTCGGTGAGGCCTTCGAGCGCGAAATACTCGCATTGCATCGGCACGATCACGCCGTGGGCGGCGCACAGGCCATTGAGGGTGAGCAGGCTCAGGCTGGGCGGGCAGTCGATCAGGATGAAGTCGTACTCGGCGCCGACTGCGGCCAAGGCGGTGCGCAGGCGCTTCTCGCGACGGTCGAGCGCGACCATCTCGATTTCGGCGCCGGCCAGTTCGCGGTTGGCGCCCAGTACGTCGTAGCCGCATTTGTCGGCCCTGATCCGACCTTCAGCGACCGATGCCGACTCGAGCAGGACGTCGTACACGGTCGTTTCCAGCTGCCGCTTGTCGACGCCCGAGCCCATGGTGGCATTGCCCTGGGGATCGAGGTCGATCATCAGGACGCGTTGCCCGACCTGGGCCAGGCCGGCCGCCAGATTCACCGTGGTCGTGGTCTTGCCGACCCCGCCCTTTTGGTTCGCAATACAGAAGATCTTCGCCATGCTTACCTGGAAACGGCCAGCCGGACGCCGAAAGCGATCAGAAACACGCCGGCCAGCTTGGAGAGCAGGCCTGAAATCCGCGGGCTGGCGCGCAGACGTTCGGCCAGAAAGTGCGTCAAGGCCGTCACGACGAATCCGTAGAGAAAGGTCAGCGATGCGATCGTGATCGCCATCGCTGCGAAGGTTGCGAGCCCCTGAGAGCGAGAGGGATCCAGGAAAAGCGGGAAAAACGCCATGTAGAAGATGATCGCCTTCGGATTGAGCAGCGTGATCGAAAAGGCCTGGCGAAAGTAGTGATGCGGGCGGATGTTCAGAATGGGCGCGGCGCCGGGCCTGGCCCTCAGCATCTTGAAGCCCAGCCAGGCCAGGTAGAGGGCGCCCAGCCATTGCACGGCGCGGAAGGCGGCCGGATAGGCGCCGAGCAGCGCCGCCACGCCGGCCACGGCGGCCCACATCAGGACCTGGTCGCCCGCGACCAGCCCGAAGGTGGCCGCCACACCGCTGCGCAGGCCGCCCTTCCCTGTCGAAGTGACGAGGGCCAGATTTCCAGGTCCGGGAATCGCAAGAAAGAGAACGATGGCGGCGACGAACGCGCCGTAGTCAGCGATGCCGAACATGCAAATGCCTCAAAAGGGAGTGCGTCGAGTCTAAGC
>DASXKG010000348.1:0-1591 GCA_036496965.1 Variovorax sp. | reverse complement strand
GCGAACTGGCCAGTGCGAATTGCGTGTGCGTCCAGCCCAGCACGATGGGGCCCTGGATGTTCCGCGACAACGGCCGGCCGCTGGCCGTGGCCGTGAAGGGCAATCTCGAGTTCAACCATGTCGCGCCCGCGGCGGAAGCCTGCGCGGCGGGCATGGGCTTCGGCATGTTCCTTTCCTACCAGGTGGGGCCGCAGGTCGCCCAGGGCCGGCTGGAGGTGGTGCTCGAAGGCTTCGAAGCGCCGCCACGGCCGGTGAGCGTGATCTATCCTCATGCACGGATGCTGCCTGCGCGCACCCGGGCCTTCATCGACTGGATGAAGGTCGAATTCGCCGGCCTGCGCCTCTGAGGGCGGCGCCCCAGAGACTGTGCCAACAAATGTCAACGGCCCTTGGGCCACAATGCCGCCCGTGCCGAACCCGATCTTCCAAGCCAGGCAGCTGCACAAGCGCTTCGGCGCCGCCACCGTGGTGGACAACCTGTCCTTCGCGATCGCGCCCGGCGAATGCCTGGGCGTGATCGGGCCGAACGGCGCCGGCAAGACCACCACCATCCGCATGTGCCTCGGGCTGACGGCGCCGGACAGCGGCACGATCGAGGCCTTCGACGGCCTGTCGATGCCGGGCGATGCACGCGCCATCAAGGCGCAGCTCGGCGTGGTGAGCCAGTTCGACACCCTCGACCCCGACTTCAGCTGCGCCGAGAACCTGATGGTCTATGCCCGCTACTTCGGCATGGGCCGCGCGCGCATCGCACCGCGCATTCCGCAGTTGCTCGAGTTCGCCGCGCTCACGCACAAGGCCGATGCCAAGCCGGCGGAACTGTCGGGCGGCATGCGGCGCCGGCTGTCGCTGGCGCGGGCGCTGGTCAACGACCCCAAGCTGCTGCTGCTCGACGAGCCCACCACCGGGCTCGACCCGCAGGCCCGGCACCTGATGTGGGAGCGGCTGCAGGTGCTGCTGCAGCAGGGCAAGTCGATCCTGCTCACCACCCACTTCATGGACGAGGCCGAGCGCCTGTGTTCGCGCCTGCTGGTGCTCGACCATGGCCGCAAGATCGCCGAAGGCCGGCCGCGCGACCTGATCGCCGAGCATCTGGAACCCGACGTGGTGGAGCTCTACGGCGACGGCGCACTGGAGCTCGCGCAGTCGCCGCTGAAGGATTTCGCGGCCCGGGTCGAGGTCAGCGGCGAGACGGTATTCTTCTACACGCAGGATGCGCACGGCCTGATGGCGGCGCTGGGCGACCGCAGCGGCCTGCGCATCTTCCACCGGCCGGCCAACCTGGAGGACCTGTTCCTCAAGATGACCGGCCGCCAGATCCGCGAGGAGGGTTGAGCCCCATGTCGAGTCCTGCCCTTGCTTCCATGGCACCGGCGCCATCCATCTGGCGCGTACCCGAGCTCTCGATGCGCTGGTGGCCGGTGTTCCTGCGCAACCTGCTGGTCTGGCGCAAGCTGGCCATTCCCAGCCTGATCGGCAACATCGCCGAACCGCTGATCTGGCTGGTCGCCTTCGGCTACGGCATGGGCGCGCTGATCGGGCAGGTCGAGGTCGACGGCCAGCGCGTGCCCTACCTGCTGTTCCTCGCCAG
>DASXKG010000347.1:0-4385 GCA_036496965.1 Variovorax sp. | reverse complement strand
CAGGTCGATGCCGCCACCCGCCGAATACGGCACCAGGAAGCGCACCGGCTTGTCCGGATAGGGCTGGGCCTGCGCCAGGCCGATCACGGCGATGCAGAGCAACGGCGCGATGCGGCGGCCGAGTCCAAGGACTGTCAGATTCATTTCGCTTCCTTTTTTTTTTGCAGTGGGCTCTGTCGCGGATGGCTACTTGGCAGCGACCAGTCGATCGACCAGCCAGTCCGACAGCAGGCTCAGCGCGGGCTCAGGCCGATCGAGCTGCACATGGGCTGCGCCCCCCTCGAAACGGGTGAAGACGCGCAAAGTCTTGTCGTGGCTGCCGATGGCATCAAAGAGGCGCTGCGCATCGGCCAGCGGCGTCTGCTGGTCGTCCTCGCCGTGCACGATCAGGATGGGGCAGCGGATGTCCGCTGCGGCCTCGCGCAGGTGAAAGGGCTCGAGGCGATGCAGGGCATCGTCGAAATCCGCGGCACCGAGGATGTTCAGGATGTGATCGCCGGTGGTGCCCATCGCCGCGCGGGTGTCGAGCGCGATGGGTCGTCCCGGTTCGGCCTTGAAGCGGCGCGCCCAGACCGCGTGATAGTCGTAGACCGCGCCCCATGCCACGCAGGCCTTGAAGCGGCGCTCGTAGGCAGCGGCACGTGGTGCATAGTAGCCGCCCATGCTCGCGGCCACGATGCCCAAGCGCGCGGCATCGACGTCGGCGCGCGTGTGCAAGTAGTCGACCGCGGCAGCAGCTGCTACCTCGGAATCGTGCCGCGCCTTCAGCCCGGACAGCCGCAAGGTCGCGCCCTGGCCCGGGTGATCGATCGCGAGCGTCGAGATGCCGCGCGCGGCCAGCGCCAGAGCGACGTAGATCATCTCTTCCTTGGTACCGTCCAGTCCATCCGACAACACGACGGTGGGAAGCGCGCCGGCGCCCTGACCAGCGACGAAGTAGCCATACAAGGTCGCGCCGTCGAAGGGGATGTCGACTATCTCCATGGCCGGTCGGAAACGCGATGCGCCGGCGGCGAAGCTGGCCAGGTGTCGCTTGAACAGCGGGATGGAGCGCGAGTCGTCGGGCTTGAGGAAGGCTTCTGCCCATTGCTGGTAGAGGGCGGCGCGCATGAAGTGATCGCGCGCCGTCACCTCGCGTTCGGCATCGGCGCCTTCGCGCGCGATGCCTTCGACCTGGTCGGACAACTTGAGCCAAGCACGGTGCCAGTCCTCGTTGCTGGCAGAGACGCCCTCGGCGGCCACGGCCCGCAGCTCGCTGCAGGCCCAATCGATTTCGCCCAGCATGCCTCCGCTGGCCAGTGCGCGATTGACGGCGAGCGACCACATGTAGTTGCCCGGAAAGTACTGAAACATGAAAGCTCCTGGTTGATGTTGACTCATGCGGCCGCGATGGCCTGGTCGATGGCGCCGAAGATGGAACGTCCCTGGCCGTCGAGCATTTCGATGCGCACCCTGTCGCCAAAGCGCAGCCAAGGGGTGCGGGCGCTGCCGCCCTGCAGCTCTTCCTCGGCCCGCAGTTCGGCGAGGCAGGCGTAGCCGGTACTTCGGTCGAGATTGGAGATCGCGCCGGCGCCGATGATGGTCCCGGCGGCCAGCGTGCGTGTACGCGCCGCGTGCGCGATCAGCTGCGGGTACGAGAAGAACATATCGTGGCCGGCGTTGGCCTTGCCCATCGCACGGCCATTGATCGACGAGAGGATCGGCAGGCTCAGCTTGTAGCCGTCCCAGGCGCCGGACAGCTCGTCCGGCGTGACGGCCACCGGTGAGAACGAGCTCGTCGGCTTGGCCTGGAGAAAGCCGAAACCCTTGGGGAGTTCGGTGCGCGTCAGGTTGCGCAGCGTGAAGTCGTTCAGCAACATCAACAGCTTGATGTGTTGTGCGGCCTGCTGCACGTGGACACCCATCGGTACGTCGTCCACCACCACGGCAATTTCCGCCTCGTAGTCGATCCCCAGGTCTTCGCTTGGCAGGCGCACGGGCTCGGTCGGCCCGGCGAAGCGATCCGACAGCCCCTGGTACATCAGCGGCTCGGTCTGGTAGTTCGGCGGCATCGCCGCCCCGCGCGCCTTGCGAGCCCGCTCCATGTGATGAAGGTACACCGAGCCATCCAGGAACTGATAGGCCCTTGGAAAGGGGCTGGCCAGATCGTCGAGGCGCAGCGGAAAAGCCCCTGGGCACCGATCCGATTGCAGCGCGGCATGGACCGCTGCCAGCTGAGGTTCAACCGTTCCCCAATGCTCGATGGCGCACTGCATCGTCGGGGCGATATCGGGCACTTCGACGGCTCGCGTCAAGCTGGAGTCGACGACGATGAGGCGCCCGTCGCGCTGCGCTGATTGGAGGCTGGCAAGTTTCACTGGCGTTTGGGGGTGGCGTGTGGTGCCCCGATTATTCGGAGCGCTGGCCGGACGAGTGCACAATAGTCCAATAGATGGAAATCCGATCCATCAGTGATGATTGGTCACTTCTTCAGAAAATATCCATCAAAATGTCCATCTAATGGAAACTCCGCCCAAGACAGTTCCACCGGGCCCCCTCCAGCGCGGCAGTGCCTTGCTGCGCCTGCTGGCCGCGGCTGGCGTGCGGGGCGTTCCCCTGTCGCAGCTCTCGGTCAAGAGCGCAATGGCGCACGCCACGGTGCATCGCCTTCTGGCTCATCTCATCCGCGAGGGGCTCGCCATCCAGATCGAAGACACGCGCCGCTACGCGCTGGGGCCGCTGGCCTTCGAACTCGGACTCGCCGCTGCGCAGCGCTACGACCTGCGCGGGATGTTCCGTCCCACGCTCGAACGACTGGCAGCCGAGGCGGCCGACACCGCCTATGTCCATATCCGCAGCGGCTATGAGGCGGTGTGCCTGGATATGGTCGAAGGCCCCTCGGCGATTCGGGTGGTGCCCTTGCGGATAGGGAGCCGCAGACCCCTGGGTCTGGGAGCGGGAGGCCTGGCCATCCTCGCGCAATTGGAGGAAGACGAAGCGCAAGACATCCTGGCCCAGGTCGCTCCCTACATCGAACGCGAGTGGAATTTTCCCGAGGAGGCGCTGCGTGCCTCAGTGGACGAGAGTCGGCGCAATGGCTTTGCCTTGATCTGCAATCGCGTCGTCCCTGGCGTCACAGCCATCGGCGTGACCTATCGCGACAGCATGGGGCGCGTCTCCGGCGCCTTGACCATCGCCGCGCCCAACGAGCGCATGGGGCCCGCACGCATCGCGGTAACGAATCGCCTGCTGACCCATGCGGTCAAAGACGCCGAGCGCGCCTGGCGCGAAGGGCATGCCTACTCCCGCTCGTAGTGGCTTGAGGAGCCTGGGCGGTCGAGCCAGTCGAGCACGCCCTGCCCGGCCGCCGCGCCGCTGGCCAGCGCGGCCGTCAACAGATAGCCGCCGGTGGGCGCCTCCCAATCGAGCATCTCGCCGGCAAAGAACACACCGGGCAGGGTGCGGCCCATCAGATGCCCGTCGAGCGCCTCGAAGCGCACGCCGCCTGCCGAGCTGATGGCTTCGTCCATGGGCCTGGCCGCCTTCAAGGTCAGCGGCACCGCCTTGATCGTCTCGGCGAGCTTGTCCGGGGCATGCAGGTCCTCGCGGGTGAGCACCTCGTGCAGCAGGCCGGCCTTGATGCCATCGAGGCCGAGGCGGCTCTTCAAGTGGCTGGCCAGCGAGCGAGCGCCGCGCGGATGCAGGACGGCGGCGCGCACCTGCTCGGCACTGCGATCGGGCAGCAGGTCGAGACGCAAGGTGGCACGCCCGCGGGCAGCGATCTCGTCGCGCAACAGCGCCGATGCCGCATAGATGAGGCTGCCCTCGACGCCGGTCGCGGTCGCGACGAATTCGCCCCGGCGCGCAAACCGGCGGCCTTGTGCATCCTCGAAGGCGATCGCGACCGACTTGAACGGCAGGCCGGCGAATCGCTGTGCGAAGTGCGGCGTCCAGCCGATGTCGAAGCCGCAATTGGCCGGAGCCAGGGCTGCGATCTCGACGCCGCGCCCGGCCAGCCACGGTACCCAGGCGCCATCGGAACCGAGCCGCGACCAGCTGGCTCCGCCGAGCGCGAGCACCGCGGCGTCGTAGTCCAGCTCGACCTCGCCGGCCGGCGCTGCAAACCGGAGCCGGGTCGCGGGCGCAGCGGCATCGGCCCATCCGATCCAGCGCTGGCGCATGTGAAACTGCACGCCGCACTGGCGCAAGCGATGCAGCCAGGCGCGCAGCAACGGCGCCGCCTTCATGTCCTGGGGAAACACCCGGCCGGAGGTACCGACAAAGGTCTGGATGCCGAGCCCCCCGGCCCATGTCCGCACGGCGTCGGGTCCGAAGTTGCGCAGCGCCGGCTCGAGTGCGGCACGGTGCCCGCCAAAGCGGCCGACGAAGCGCTCGAAGGGCTCCGA
>DASXKG010000346.1:0-3213 GCA_036496965.1 Variovorax sp. | reverse complement strand
GATTCATGAGGCGAGCCGGAGGCTCGCGGTCCGGAAGAGCATGAGACTCTAGGGCAGCGGATTGGCGAGGTCGATGCCGTAGTGCCTGGCGTTCTTCGCCATGTAGGTGTCGCGGGCTTCCACCATCGCGCCGCGCGCGGCGTCAGTCACCATGTCGAGATAGGTGTGCCAGCCCATGGCGTTCAGCCGCACGAAGCGTTCGAGCACGGGCAGGTGTTCGAGCGTGAGGGCCACATCGTTGCCGGCCGGTGCCAGGGTCAGCGTCAGGTACGATTCGGGGTAGGGCGAGACCGTGTCGCCGGGATTGAACACGTTCCAGGTGTAGGCCAGCCGCTGCAGCGGGTCCCACTGCGTGACGACGCCCCTGATGTGGCCGCCCATCAGCTCTACCTTGCCGCCGACCTGCGGCTCGATCGTGCCCGCGCCATACCAGCCCGGCAGCCGCCTGGTGTCGGTGAGCACCGTCCAGACCTTTTCGATCGAGCCCTGCAGAACGCGCTCGAAGCGCACCATATGCGCATGCGTGAATTGCGCGTCCTCGGTCATGTACTTTCCCGCCTGTTGCAGTAAAGAACGCGCGACATGGATTACGACTCCCTCAGGACCGATCGCGACGACACCGTGCGCGACGGCGCCGATTTCTCGGCCTACCGCCGGCCCGGCGATCTGATCGATTCACAGCACCCTATAATCACGGCCTATGCAAGGCGCGTGGCCGGCGAAGGCAGCGACCGCGAGAAGGCCTTGCGCCTCTATTACGCCGTGCGCGACGACCTGCGCTACGATCCCTACAACACGCCCATGACGCGCGAGGCCTATCGCGCCAGCACGACCCTGGCCGCGGGGCACGGTTATTGCGTGAACAAGGCGGGTCTGATGGCCGCGGTGTGCCGCGCCGTCGGCATCCCGGCGCGTGTCGGCTATGCCGACGTGCGCAACCACATGACCACCAAACGGCTTTCCGACCTCATGGGCAGCGACGTCTTTTTCTATCACGGCTACACCGAGGTCTGGCTCGACGGGCGTTGGGTGAAGGCCACGCCCGCCTTCAACAAGGAGCTGACCGAGCGCTTCGGGCTCAAGCCGCTGGACTGGGATGGCGGGTCGGATTCGATCTACCACCCGTTCGATCTCGTTGGCCGCCGCCACATGGAATATCTCGGCTATCGCGGCGTCTTCGCCGACATCCCGTTCGAAGAGATCCAGGGCGCGTTCCGTCACTACTATCCGCGGATGACGCGCGCGCAGGAGGAGATGCCGCTCGGTGGTAGCCTGGGCGGCGATTTCGGCGCGGAAGGTGCGTTGGAAGCCAACAGGAAGTGAGTCTCGTTCCGCGTTCCGCCGGCTACGTCGCTCTGTTGCTGGCGTTGGGCAGTTTCGGCCCGCTGACCATGAGCATCTACACGCCGGTCATGCCGTCGGTTGGCGCCGATCTCGGTGTCGGCGCGGAAAGCGTGAAGCTCACGCTCACCACCTACATGCTGGGCTTCGCCGTGGGCCAGCTCTTCTACGGACCGCTGAGCGACCGCTACGGCCGGCGGCCGGTGCTGCTGGGTGGGCTGGTCTTCTTCACCTGCGCCACGTTCGGCTGCGGCTTCGCGCCGTCGATCGGCGGGTTGATCGGCCTGCGCATCCTGCAGGGCTTGGGCGCCGCGTCCGGCTCGGTGCTCGGCCGCGCGCTCACCCGCGATGCCTACACCTTCCAGGAGATGCCGCTGGTCATGAGCTGGATATCGCTCGGCCAGAACATCGCGCCGTCGCTGGCGCCGACGCTCGGCGGCTTTTTGGGCGAATGGGCCGGCTGGCGCGCCACCTTCTGGTTCGTCGGCGTCTTCGGCGCGCTCCTGCTGGTCGTCACGCTGGTCGGCCTGCGCGAGACCAACAAGTTCCGCAGCGACCGCATCGATCTCATCAAGCTGCTGCGCGGCTCGGGCGAGATGCTGCGCGACCGCCAGTTCCTCGGCAACGTGCTGACGCTGGGCTTCGCCTTCGCCATCAACTTCGGCATGCTGGCCGGCGTGCCCTTCATCCTGCAGGACCGCCTGGGCTTCTCGCCGCGCGAGTTCGGCCTGATCGTGCTGCTCTCGGTCGCCGGCTTCACCTCGGGCACGCTGGTCAACAACCGCCTGGTCGGCCGCGTGCCGCCGATCGTCATCATGCGCGCCTCGGGCTGGTTCCACGTAGCGGCTCTGTCGGTGATGGCGATCCTGTCGCTCAGCGGCGTCGTCGCCTGGTGGGCGATCGTCGGCCCCTACATGGTGCTGAGCTTCGGCACCGGCATGATCGTGGCCAACGCCAATGCCGGCGCCATCGGCATGTATCCCCGGCTGGCCGGCACGGCGTCGTCGCTGGCGGGCCTGGCGCAGATGGGCATGGGCGCGATGGGCACGGTGACGGTGGCGATCCTGACCCTGGTCGGCAGCCGCTACGTCGCCATGCCCTTGGTGATCGGCCTGATGCCGTTCGCGCTGCTCACGGTGCTGAGCGCGCGGCTGTTGCGTCCGAGGCCACGGCCCCCGAAACTGGAACCGTAAAGAGAGGGAGCGAGAGATGCCCAACATGCTGATGGACAAGGTCGTGCTGGTCACCGGCGCCGGTGGCGGCATCGGCCGCGAGATGGCGCTGCTGGCGGCCCGGGAAGGCGCCAAGGTGGTGGTGAACGACCTGGGCGGCGCCGTCGACGGCGAAGGCTCCGGCAGCGCCACGCCGGCGCAGAAGGTTTGCGACGAGATCGCCGCGGCCGGCGGCAAGGCGGTGCCCAATGCCGACAGCGTCACCGATCCGGCCGGCGCCGAGCGCATGGTCAAGGCCGCGGTCGAGAATTTCGGCCGGATCGACGGCGTCATCAACAATGCCGGCATCCTGCGCGACCGCATCTTCCATCGCATGAGCCATGTCGACTGGAAGATGGTGATCGATGTGCATTTGAACGGCGCCTTCAATGTCAGCCGGGCCGCCGCCAACTTCTTCAAGGAGCAGAAGTCGGGCGCCTTCGTGCACTTCACCTCGACCTCGGGGCTGGTCGGCAATTTCGGCCAGGCCAACTACTCGGCGGCCAAGATGGGCATCGTGGGCCTGTCGCGCTCGATCGCGCTCGACATGGCGGCGTTCAGCGTCCGCTCCAACTGCATCTCGCCCTTCGCCTGGACGCGCATGATCGGCACTATCCCGGCCGACACCGAGGCGCAGAAGGCGCGGCTGGAGCGCTCCAAG
>DASXKG010000345.1:0-4952 GCA_036496965.1 Variovorax sp. | reverse complement strand
CAACTGGGCGCGCTCGTTGATGAGCCGTTCGAGCACCAGGTGCACGAGGGCCTCGCGCGGCATGCGCTGCGCGTCAGGGTTCTCCTTGAGCACGCGCATCATTCGGGATTGCACCTCGGTGTTGGTGATCGGCTCGGAATTGACCAGGGCCACGATGTATTCGGCCGATTGCTGCACGGCCGGCCCCGCCGGCGGGCGCGGCGGCTGCACCGCGGGCGCGGGTTGCAGCCGCGGCCCGGCGCGCATGATGTCGGTGATGCCTTGCGCATCGGCAGCCGTGGCCAGGCCGGCGAGGCAGGTCGCGAAGAGGAGGAAGCGGAGGTGATTCATGAGGAAACTCGATCTCAGTCGTAATTGGTGAAGCGACTCGGCGCCGCGGTCGGATCGCGCAGCGGCGTGTAGTGCTGGATGTTCTCGATCAGCGCACGGGTGGGATTCGATCCGACGCTCGCAAATCCCAGCAATTCGAGCTGGAACATCAGCCGCGTGTTCTGCGCCGTCTGCGACGTGGAGTTGCGTTCCAGCACCACCCGGCCGATCCAGCAGCAGCCGTCGTATTCGACGCCCAGCACGCCGGTCGTCAATTTGCTATCCAACATACTGTAGTTGATTCGGCCTACCGCGTACCAGCGCCCGCCGCCTTGACCCCGCCCACGGCCCAGGTCCTTGCCGTAGTCGCCCCAAAGGTCGTTCAGCGGCCATTGCCAGGTCAGGTCGACCGATTTGTCACCGTCGCCGGAGGTCGGCGTGGTCGGTGTCTGGTAGAGGTAGGCAGCACTGAAGCTGCGGTAGGGGCCGGGGGTGTAGGTGGTCCGGATCGTGGCGCGCTCGAAACCGTGGCTGTTGTCGTTGTATGCCACGATGCCGTCGAAGCTCCACTTGGGCGTCCAGTTGATCTGCCCGCCCAGCAGCAGGTCGCTGACCCGGTCGGTGATCGGCAGGGTGCCCGGCAGCGTGACCAGTTCATCGGAAAAGCGCAGCCGCTGCGCGATGGTGAAGCGGGCCGCCTCGCCGCCGGTCGCCGGATCGATCAGCCGCGAGGACACCCCCAGCGTGAGCACATTGCTGTCGGAAATGCGGTCCTGGCCCGAGAACTCGTTCTCGCTGTAGATGGTCGCGAAATTGAAGTCGTTGGCTGCCGAATCGTAGTTCGGCAGGTAGTTCTGGTTGCGAAAGGGCGTGTAGACGTAATAGGCGCGCGGCTCCAGCGTCTGGATGAAGGCGCGCCCGAAATAGTCGGCGTCGCGCTCGAAGACCGCCCCGCTGTCGAGGCTGAAGGTCGGCACCACCCGATCGGCCGAGGTCGCGCCGTTGGTCGTCAGCGGCGAATCGAACTGGTAGGCCGTGGCATTCAGGATCACCTTCGGGATCACGTAGGTGCCGGGCGTCAGGAACGGCCGACTTACCGTGGTCATGCTGTAGGCCCGGTCGCCATTGGGCTGGCCGCCCTGCTGGGTCGGATCGGCCGTGAAACGCGTGAAGTCGTTCTGCACCGAGACATCGAAACCGTTCCAGTCGTACTTGGTGTAGTTCGCGGTGATCTGCGGCTCGCGGTTGTACGGCGGCGTGATCGGCGAGGTCACCTCCTGCAGCGTCTGCCAGTTCTGGGCGGCGAACTTGCCGCTCCAGTCGCCCGTGGACCAGTTGAGCGCGCCGTCGTTGGACAGCAGGCGCTGCGTCAGCGAGGGCGTGCGGGTGAAGTCGGTCCAGTAGTTGTCGTCGCTCACCCGGTTGATGTTGACCACGCCGGTCAGCGAATCCAGGCCGAAGGGCTTGGGGTCGAAGGTCTGCTCGTGGTGCGCCCAGACGCCCCAGCGCGAGGTGTCGCGCAGCTGGTCGTAGGGCATGTAGTCGGCGCGGATCGAGCCGCTGTAGGTGTCTTCCAGATAGCGGAATTCGTTGCCCAGGTTGACGCCCCGCCGGCTCATCACCTCCGGGTAGAAGGTGGCGTCGCGATTGGGTGCGATGTTCCAGTAGTAGGGCACCGTGATGTCGATGCCGTTCAGGCTGTCGATGCCGAAGACGGGCGGCAACACGCCGGACTTGCGGTCGTTGCTGAGCGGAAAGCTCACCGACGGCAAGGCCGGCGTGGTGAGCCCCATGAACCGCACGCGCGCATCCTTGGCCACACCCACGTTGTCTTCCGTGTCCGTGGTCATGGTGGCGGCCGTCAGCAGCCAGGCCGGCATCCAGCCCGGATAGTCCTCCGGCCGGCAGGTGGTGTAGGTGGCGTTGCGCGCCACCGAGACGTTGTCGTCGACGAAATCGATGCGCTCGGCCTTGCCCTGCCCGCCGTTGGCGAGGAAGCGATAGCGCACGCTGTTGAAGAAGCCCTCGAAGGTCTCGAGCTTGAGTTCGAGTTCCGGCCCCTCGTAGACATTACCGGCCTGGTTCAGGTGCACATTGCCGGTGGCCCGGGCGCGATCGTCGGGCTGGTTGTAGTGCAGGCGGTCGGCGGTGATCACCATGTCGCCGCGGCGCAGCTTGGCATTGCCCACGGCTTCCATCTCGAGGTCGGGCCGGCCCGTGATCTGGTCGGCAGTCAGGAAACTCGACAAGCCGCTGCGCCGGGCCGGCGGAATGATCTCGACGAGCTGGGGCGTGCGCTTGAGCACCAGCGGCCCGTCCAGCACGGCGTCTTCAGCCCGAGCGCCCTGCGCTTGCAAGAGAGCAAGCGACAGCAGGGCCAGCGGCAAGGGCGGTCGACACCGGCGCCGGGCGGCTCGATTCAGATCAGGCATCGGCAGGCAACGGATAACGTCGGGAGGGGAGGACGGTGCGGGCGGCGACCGGGTTGAAGGGGGCCGCGATGGGCGGATTTGTAGAATTGATTATCCATGACAGCCCACCAGCCACCGACCGGCGCCGCCGTGCCGCCGCACCCGCCACTCATCTGGGGCGACCCGGCCCGCGCCGGCGCGTTCCGGCAATGGCTGGCTTCGGTCTCCGAGCGCCATCAGCTGCTGCCCGAGACGGTGCGCCTGGCATCGGCGGATGCCAGCTTCCGGCGCTATTTCCGCATCGACACGAGCCAGGGTGCGCCGACCCGCGTCATCATGGATGCGCCGCCCGCGCAGGAAAACAGCGAAGCCTTCGTGCGCGTCGCCCGGCTGATGGCCGAGGCCGGCGTGAAAGCCCCCCGGGTGCTCGAATGGGACGAGGAGGCCGGCTTCCTGCTGCTCGACGACCTGGGCCGCGACACGATGCTGGACGTGATCGATGCCGCGCAGCCCGACGCTGCCCGGCCGCTCTTCGACCAGGCCATCGAGGCCTTGATCCGCTGGCAGCTGGCGTCCAGGTCCGAGCTGCTGCCGCCCTACGACCGGGCGCTGCTGGAGCGCGAACTCTCGCTCTTTCCAGAGTGGTATATCGCGCAGCACCGGGGCGTGGCGGTCGAGGGTCCGTTGAAGGAGCGCCTGGCGCGCAGCTTTGCGCTGATCGTCGAGAGCAACCTGGCGGCGCCCGCCGTCTACGTGCACCGCGATTTCATGCCGCGCAACCTGATGATCGGCGACGGTGCCTCGCTCGGCGTGTTGGATTTCCAGGACGCGGTGCATGGCCCCATCACCTACGACATCGCGAGCCTGATGCGCGATGCCTTCCTGAGCTGGGAAGAGGAATTCGTGCTCGACATCACGGTGCGCTACTGGGAGCGGGCGCGCAAGGCCGGCCTGCCGGTGGGCGAGGACTTCGGCGCCTTCTATCGCGCGGTCGAGTGGATGGGCCTGCAACGCCATCTGAAAGTGGCCGGCATCTTCGCTCGGCTGACGCTGCGCGACGGCAAGCCGAAATACCTGGCCGACACGCCGCGCTTCATCGCCTACATCCGGGCCACGGCCAGCCGCTACAGCCAACTGACGCCGCTCTTGCGCGTGATCGACGAGGTCGAAGGCACGCAGGCCCTGAGCGGCTTTGCCTACGGGCGGGTGTGATGCCGCGTTTCCACTGCGCCGCGGCGCTCGCTGCCGGGCGCGCATTGCAGCTGCCGGCCGGTGCCGCGCGCCATGTGCAGGTGCTGCGCATGCAGCCGGGCGATGCGCTGACCCTGTTCGACGGCCGTGGCGGCGAGTACGAGGCGTCCATCGAACGCATGGGCCGCAGCGAGGTCTCGGTACAGGTCGGCCGGCACCACGCCGTCGAGCGCGAGGCACCGCTCGCGGTGCATCTGGCGGTCGGAATGCCGGCCAACGAGCGCATGGACTGGCTGGTCGAGAAGGCCACCGAGCTCGGGGTGGCGAGCATCCAGCCGCTCATGGCGGCGCACGGCGTGCTGCGCCTGGCCGGCGAGCGCGCGGAGAAAAAGCGCTCGCACTGGGAGGCCATTGCCGTCGCCGCCTGCGAGCAATGCGGCCGCAATCGCGTGCCGCAGATCCATCCCGTGCAAGCGCTGGCCGGCTGGCTCGATGCCCACGCAAGCCAGGGGGCTCGCTTCGTGCTGAGCCTGGGCGAGGGCGCGTGCAGCCTGCGCGGCGCGCTGGCCCGGATGGCGCCGGACCTGCATGAGGCCTGGGTGCTGAGCGGCCCCGAAGGCGGCCTGAGCGCCGCCGAGGAGCAAGCCGCGATCGGCTTGGGCTTCGCACCGCTCACCCTCGGCCCGCGCGTCCTGCGCGCCGAAACGGCAGCGCTGGCGGCCCTGGCGGGGCTGGCCGGGGCCTCGTCATGAGGCCGGCGCGGCGCTGGCTGCTGCTGCTGCTCGCCGCCGTGGGCGCAGCCGGGGCCACCCAGGCGCAGCCGATCGCCGTCGCGCCCACGCCCACGCAGGTGCGACCGGAGGTCGACCAGGCTTTCACCAAGTTGATGGCGGCGCCCGCCATCCACCAGCTGCTCGACGCCGTGCTGGCCGACCATCAGCGCTCGCTGGAAGACCTGCGCATGCTGACCGAGATCGAGGCGCCGCCCTTCAAGGAACAGAGGCGCGCGGAGGCCTTCCTGGCGCGCCTGCAGGCGCTCGG
>DASXKG010000344.1:0-4450 GCA_036496965.1 Variovorax sp. | reverse complement strand
AGGCGAAGGCGACTGAATATTGTTTTCATTCTGTGAGTTGCACCGGCGCCGAAAGGGCCGGAAGAAAGTTAACCAAAGAGCCGCGTGACGTCGTTGAAGAGTGCGATCGACATCATGACCAGCAGCAGCGCGACCCCCCCGCGCTGAAGCCGTTCCATCCATGCTTCGGAGACGCTCTTGCCGGTCAGGCCCTCCCAAAGATAATACATCAGGTGTCCCCCATCGAGGACCGGCAGCGGCATCAGGTTGAGCACCCCGAGACTGACGCTGATCAGCGCCAGGAAGATCAGGTACTGCGTCAGGCCCAGGCTGGCCGACTTGCCCGCGTAGTCGGCGATCGTCAGCGGTCCGCTCAGGTTCCGCAGCGATGCCTCGCCGACCACCATCTTGCCCATCATGCGCACGGTCAGCGCCGACACCTCCCAGGTCCGGACCACGCCTTGCCACAGTCCGTCGACGGCACCATGGCGCACCAGGACCATCTCGGGCGGCGCGCCGACATAGGCGCCCACGCGGCCGATGGGCGGGGCGCCTTCGGTGCGGACCACATCCGGCTTGACGTCGACGCGCAGCGCCTCGCCGCCGCGCTCGATCTGCCAGGTCTGCGGGCGTGCCTGGTCTGCGTCGACCGAGGCCCGAATCACCTCGCGCAGCTGCTGGCCATCGACGATCGCGGTGCCGCCGACGGCACGCACCAGGTCGCCATTGCGCAGGCCCGCGCGCTCGGCCGCACTGCCGTGAACGACTTCGCCGATCTCCGGACGGGTCAGCGGCGCGATGACACCGATCTTGCGGAACATCTGCGCGTCGGCGTCCTTGGCCTCGATGCGGCTGAGCGGCAGCAGCAGCTCGCGCGCGGGCCGGCCGCCCTCGCCCGCGATCTCCAGCGTGAGGTCGCGGCCGTCCAGCGCGCCACGCGTCATGCGCCAGCGCAGGTCCTCGAAGGACTGAACCGGCTCGAGTTCGGCGTCGAACCCGGCACGCGTGATGTACTCGCCGCCCTGCAGGCCAGCCTGCTCGGCCAGAGATGCAGCCACCGGACGGGCGAGCCTGGCCACCGGCTCCTGGACGCCGATCCAGTTGACGATGCTGTAGAGCAGTACCGCCAGCAGCAGGTTGGCGATCGGGCCGGCGGCGACGATGGCGGCGCGCGAGCGCAGCGGCTGGGTGTTGAAGGCCCGGTGCCGCTCCTCGGGCGCGACCGGCCCTTCGCGCTCGTCGAGCATCTTCACGTAGCCGCCGATCGGGAAGGCGCCGATGACGAACTCGGTGCTCTGCCCCGGATGCTGGCGCTTGGGACTCCAGCGAAAGATCGCCTTGCCGAAGCCGACCGAGAAGCGCAGCACCTTCACCCCGCAGGCGACGGCGACACGGTAGTGGCCATATTCGTGGACCGCGATCAGCACACCGAGTGCGACGATGAAGGCAACGATTGTGAGCATCGAAACTCCGGTGAGTGAGGCAGGATCAGTGCGAAAAGCGTCGCACCGCGGCAGCGGCTGCGGCCCGCGCGCCGGCATCCAGCGCCAGCAGGTCCGCGAGCGATTCGGGGTTGGAGGGCTGCACGGCTGCCAAAGTTTCCAGGTTGACCGCGTGGATGCGGTCGAAGCGCAGCCGGCGCTCGAGAAAGGCATCCACCGCGACTTCATTGGCGGCGTTCAGCACGGCCGTCGTGCCCGACGGCGCGCGCAGCGCCTGCCAGGCGAGCGCCAGCCCGGGAAAGAGTGCGGCATCGGGCGCGTCGAAGCTGAGCGAAGACATCCGCTTGAAGTCGAGTCGGCTCGCGCCGCTGTCGACGCGCTCCGGCCAGGCCAGCCCGACCGCGATCGGCACCCGCATGTCGGGCGTTCCGAGCTGGGCGATCACCGACCCGTCGGTGAACTGCACCATCGAATGCACCACGCTCTGCGGATGGATCACGACCTCGATCTGCTCGGGCGCCACGCCGAACAGGTGGCGCGCTTCGATGACCTCGAGCGCCTTGTTCATCATGGTGGCGGAGTCGACCGAGATCTTGCGGCCCATGACCCAGTTCGGATGGGCGCAGGCTTCCTCGGGCGTCACCGCCGCAAGGGTGTCGGGCGAACGGGTGCGGAAGGGGCCGCCCGACGCGGTCAGGATGATCTTGTCGATGCGCCGCGCCCAGGTGGAGGGGTCTTCCGGCAGCGACTGGAAGATGGCCGAATGCTCGCTGTCGATCGGCAACAAGGTCGCGCCGCCTTCGCGCACGGTGCGCATGAAGAGCTCGCCGCCGACCACCAGCGCTTCCTTGTTGGCCAGCAGCAGCCGCTTGCCCGCCCGCGCCGCCGCGAGACAGGAGCCCAGGCCCGCGGCGCCGACGATGGCGGCCATCACCGCATCGACGTCCGGGTGCGATGCAATGGTCTCGATGCCCGCCGCGCCGCTCAGCACGCGCGTCGCCAGGCCCTGGCCTTCCAGCCGGTCGGCCAGCCGCGCGGCATGCGGCGCACTGGCCATGACCGCGAACTTCGGCTTGAAGCGCAGGCACTGGGCCAGCAGCTCGTCGACCTTGGTCGAGGCCGACAGGGCAAAGACCTCGAAGTGCTCGGGATGCCGCGCGATGACATCCAGGGTGCTGATGCCGACCGATCCGGTCGAGCCGAGCACGGTGATGCGTTGTCGGGGTCCGAGGGCGTGGTTCACAGCAGGGCCAGCATCATCGCAATGGGCAGGGTCGGCAGCAGCGCATCGATGCGGTCGAGCACGCCGCCGTGGCCGGGCAGCAGCGCGCTGCTGTCCTTGGCGCCGGCGCTGCGCTTGACCAGGGATTCGACCAGGTCGCCCACCACGCTCATGGCCGAAAGAAAAAGCACGCCGATCAGGAGCATCCACCAGCCGTGCCCGGCCAGCCGGGTGTAGAGGCTGGCGATCGAGGCATCGGCAGCCGCGTCGCTCCAGACCCAGGCCAGCGCCAGGGCGACGACGCCGGCCATGCCGCCCCACACGCCCTCCCAGCTCTTGCCCGGGCTGATGCCGGGCGCCAGCTTGTTGCGCGTGAACTTCAGGCCGAAAGCGCGGCCGGCGAAATAGGCGAACACGTCGGCGACCCAGACCAGCACCAGGATCGAGAGCAGGAAATTGATGCCCACCATGCGCGCCTGCACCGCTGCCAGCCAGGCAACCCAGAGCGCCAGCAGGCCACCGATCAGCCGCAGACCGCGCGGCACCCGCGGCCAGCCGGGCACCGCGACGCGCAGCAACGCGGCACCGCCCAGCACCCAGGCCGTGCTGGCGACGATCCAGACCGTCAGCAGATTGTTCTGCAAAAGGCCCAGCCACCACGAGAGCGCACACAGCAGCACCATTTCGGCGCCGAGCAAGAGCGACCCCCGCGATCCGTAGTCGTTCAGCCGCCCCCACTCCCAGGCCGCAGCACCGACCAGCGCCAGCATGACGCAGGCAAAGGGCACATAGGACGGATAGAACAGCGCCGGCAGCAGGATGGCCAGCAAGACGAGCGCGGTGATGATGCGTTGTTTGAGCATGCGCTCAGGCGATCTGCGGATCGTGCCGGCGACCGGCGTCGAGCTGCGCGGAGGTCAGGCCGAAGCGCCGCTCACGGCGCTGGAAGGCGGCGATCGCCTCGTCCAGCGCGGCCTCGTCGAATTCGGGCCAGAGGCGATCGCTGAAGAAGAGTTCGGAATACGCGCTCTGCCAGAGCAGGAAGTTCGACAGCCGCTGTTCGCCGCCGGTACGGATGAAGAGGTCCGGGTCGGGCACGTGCGAAAGGGCCATGGCAGCGTCGAGGCTGGATTCGGTGATCGCCTCGCCCCGCGCGGCGAGTTCGGCGGCGGCGCGGGCGATATCCCAGCGTCCGCCATAGTTGAAGCAGACGTTGAGCACCAGGCGGCTGTTGGCCGCGGTCGCGGCCTCCGAGTGACGAAGGCCCGCGGCCATCTTCTCGGACAGGCCGCCGCGCTCGCCGATGAAATGCAGCCGCACGCCGTCCTGGCTCAGCCTGGGCACTTCGCGCTCCAGCGCGGCCACCATGATGTCCATCAGGCCGGACACCTCTTCCACGGGGCGGTTCCAGTTCTCCGAAGAGAAGGCGAACACCGTCAGCACGGAGATGCCGCGGTTCGCGCAGGCCTTCACGATGCGCCGCAGCGCCTCGACGCCCTGCTTGTGCCCCGCCACGCGCGGCAGAAAGCGGCGCGTGGCCCAGCGGCCATTGCCATCCATCACGATGGCCACGTGCTGGGGCATCGCCGGCGTGTTTTTCATGGGATCAGTTTCATCCTAGTTCGACCCCTGGAGGAGGAGGCGCCGCAGGCGCTTCGGGGGTACTTCATTTAAACAGCCATGATCTCGGCTTCCTTGCTGGCCACCAGGCGATCGATCTCGCCGATGTGCCTGTCGGTCACCTTCTGGATCTCGGCCTCGGCCCGCTTCTGGTCGTCTTCCGAGGCCAGCTTGTCCTTGACCAGCT
>DASXKG010000343.1:0-9942 GCA_036496965.1 Variovorax sp. | reverse complement strand
TCGACCACGGTCTGGTCCTTGGCCACCAGCACCACCTGGCCGGAGCTGGCCAGCTTCACCTGGAAGCTGGCATCGTCCTCGGACTTGGCCACCTCGGCGCCGAAGAACTCGTAGTGCAGCTGCTCCGGCGGCCAGCCGGCCGCGCGGGCGGTGCCGAGCACCCAGTCCATGAAGCCCTTCGGACCGCAGACGTAAAGGTGCACGCCCCGCCGCGCCGAGGCCACCAGCGCTGCCAGCTGCAGTTTCTGCTCGTCCGCGCCGTCGTCGAAATGGAACTCGACCTTCGATGCGAAGGCCGAGGCCGCGATGCGGCCGCGAAACGCCGTGCGCTCGGCCGAACGGGTGCTGTAGTGCATCTCGAAGGAGGCGCCGGTCAGGGCCAGGCGCTCGGCCATGCACAGGATCGGCGTGACGCCGATGCCGCCGGCCAGCAGCACGCTGTGCGTCGCCTCGTGGGCCAGCGGAAAGTGGTTCTTCGGCGCGCTGATGTGCAGCAGGTCGCCCTCCTTCACCTGCTCGTGCATCGCCTGCGAGCCGCCGCGCGAGGCGGGATCGCGCAGCACGCCGATCAGGTAGCGGTGCGATTCACCGGGGTGGTTGCACAGCGAGTACTGGCGCGTGAGCCCGTTGGGCAGGTGCACGTCGACATGCGAGCCCGCCGAGAAGGCGGGCAGCGGGCGGTCTTCGGCGTTGACCAGTTCGAAGGTCGAGATGTCCACGGCCTCGATCGTCTTGCGGCCGACGCGGACCTGCAGATCGGAAGCATTCATCGCAGCGGTCTCCTGGAGGGTGCGGTTTCGTCACACGGCTGCCGATTCTCGCTCCTGCGCGAGGATGCGATCCAGCACGCGCCTGGATTGCACGCCGCCGGAGTCGATGTTGAGCTTGAGCAACTGGCGCTCGGGATGGGCCAGCAGGTTGCGCTGCTGCGACTCCAGCATCTCCAGGTCTTCGCTGAAGATCTTGCCCTGGCCTTCCCGGATGCCGGCGGTGAGCGCCTTGTCGTGCGGATTGAAGTTGCGCGCCATGCCCCAGAAGTACCAGATCGAGGTCTCGGTCTCGGGGGTGATGAAGTCGACCACGATGCTCGAGGCCTTGTGCTTCGCATCGGCGCTGTAGCCGCCATGTCCCGCATGCGCCACGCCGACCTCGATCAGCACATGGCTGGGCGGCGTGAAGCGGCAGATCTGCCACCGGTCCACCGGCACGTCGTCGGCCAGGTGGTTGCCGCGCAGCGCCATGCGCCAGAACGGCGGCGCCATGATGTTCTCCATGTGGCGGCTGGTGGTCACGACGTCGCCTTCGGTCACGGTCTGGGTCGGCGTCTCGTCGATCTCGGGCTGGCCGATGCTGGTGGCATGGACGTAGGTCTCATGCGTCAGGTCCATCAGGTTGTCGATCATCAGGCGGTAGTCGCACTGGATGTGGAACAGCCCGCCGCCGTAGGCCCACTCGGGGTTCTCGGCCCACTCGAGATGGTGCAGCGCGGCGGGGTCGGCCTTGTCCGCGTCGCCGGGCCAGACCCAGACGAAGCCGTAGCGCTCGATCACCGGATAGGCGCGAATGGCCGGAAAGCCGCGCACGCGCTGGCCCGGCATGGCGATGGTCTTGCCGTCGCAGCCCATCTGCAGGCCGTGGTAGCCGCACATCAGCTTGCCCTCGATGACCGAGCCGAGCGACAGCGGCGCACCGCGGTGCGGGCAGAAATCCTCCAGCGCGGTGGCCGCCCCTTCGGGCCCGCGGTAGAAGACGATGGATTCGCCGCAGACCTTGCGGCCGAGCGGCTTGCTGTCGATCTCATCGGGCGTGCAGGCCACGTACCAGGCGTTCTTCGGGAACATCGGGATCTCCTTTTTCGCCTCTAGCTCGGGGGCTGTCTCTTGAGGAAGATTTGCTCTTTTTTGAGCATGCTCAATAATAAGCATGTTCAATCCTCAATGCAAGCGCACTTTCCCCACGCTGCCCGCCGCTATCATTGTGCCCACATGTCCGCCCTTCCGACCCCTCCGCGCGCTGCACGCGCCGGCCTGCGCGAGCGCAGCAAGATCGACAAGCGCCGCCGCATCATGGAAGCCGCCCGCGAGGTGTTCATCGAGCACGGCTATGACATCGCCACCACGCGCGAGATCGCCGCCCGCGCCGACGTCTCGATCGGCACCGTCTTCGTCTATGCCAAGGACAAGCGCGACCTGCTGCTGCAGATCGTCAATGACGACCTGGAAGCGATCAATGCCCGCGGCCAGGCCGTGCTCGACCGCCCCGGCAGCGTACCCGAGCGCCTGCTGGCCTACTTCAAGCTGCGCTATCGCTACTGGGCCAGCGAGCCCCGGCTGGCGCGGCCCGCATTGCGCGAAACCGCCGACTTCCTTCATCTGGACGAGAGCCCGGGTCAGGGCGAAGAAACACAGCGCTTCTACTCGCGCCGTCCGCTGATGCTCCGGCAGATCGAACAACTGGTGCGCTCGGCCCAGGCGTCGGGCGAAGTGGTGGCCGACGTGCGGGCCGACCTGGTGGCATCGCTGGTCTTCAGTCTCTACCTGGTCGAGGCGCGCCGCTGGCTGAGCGACGAGACGCCCAGGCTGGCGGCAGGCACCGCGCGGCTGGGCGAGGTGCTGGGCCTGTTCATGCGCGGCATCCTGGTGCCGGCGTTCAACCCTTCGGTGCCCCGCGGCGCCGATCGATGAAGGCGATCACCTCGCCCATCACGCCGCGCCGGAACGCCAGCACGCAGATCACGAAGATCAGCCCGGTGACCATGGTTACCGACTCGCCGAGCGTGTTGAACCATTCAACGGAAGAGAGGTGCGCGACCATGTTGCCGAAATCGCCGATCTTGTTCTCCAGCAGTTCCACCACCGCCGCGCCGACCAGCGGCCCCGACAGCGTGCCCAGGCCGCCGACCAGTGTCATCAGGATGACCTGGCCCGAAGCGCTCCAGTGCACGTCCGACAAGGTGGCAAAGCCCAGCACCAGCGTCTTCAGCGCACCCGCCAGCCCCGACAGCGCGGCCGAGATCACGAAGGCCAGCAGCTTGAAGCGGCTCACGTCGTAGCCGAGCGACAGGGCGCGCGGCTCGTTCTCCTTGATGCCCTTGAGCACCTGGCCGAAGGGCGAATGGATGGTGCGCACGATCAGCAGGAAGGCCGCCACCACGATCACCAGGCTGACGTAGTACATGGTGAGATCGTTCTGCAGGTCGAGCACCCCGAACAGCTTGCCCCGCGGCACGCCCTGCAGCCCGTCCTCGCCGCCGGTGAACTTGGCCTGCAAGGCCACGAAATAGACCATCTGCGCCAGTGCCAGCGTGATCATCGCGAAGTAGATGCCCTGGCGCCGGATCGCCAGCAGGCCGAAGATCCAGCCGAGGAAGGCCCCGGCGGCCGTGCCGGCCACGAGGCCGAGTTCGGGCGTCAGCCCCAGGTCCCGCATGGCATAGCCTGCGACGTAGGCGGAGCCGCCGAGGAAGGCCGCATGGCCGAAGGACAGGAGGCCGGTGTAGCCCAGCAGCAGGTTGAAGGCCGAGGCGAAGAGCGCGAAGCACATCAGCTTCATCACGAACACCGGATAGGCGCCGGCGAACGGCGCCACGATCAGCGCGACCAAGAGCAGCCCATAGACGATCGGCGTTATCTTTTGCATGGGCTCATTGTTCCTTGCCGAACAGGCCGGCAGGCCGGATCAGCAGCACGATCACCATGATCACGAACACCACGGTGGACGAGGCTTCGGGGTAGAAGACCTTGGTGAAGCCCTCGATCACGCCGAGCCCGAGCCCGGTGAGGATGGCACCCATGATCGAACCCATGCCGCCGATCACGACCACTGCAAAGACCACGATGATCAGGTTCTGCCCCATCAGCGGCGAAACCTGGATCACCGGCGCCGCGAGCACGCCGGCGAAGGCCGCCAGCGCGGCGCCGAAGGCGTAGGTCAGCGTGATCATCAACGGCACGTTGACGCCGAAGGCCTCCACCAGCCGCGGATTCTCGGTGCCCGCGCGCAGGTAGGCGCCGAGCCGGGTCTTCTCGATCACGAACCAGGTGGCGAAGCACACCACCAGCGACGCCAGCACCACCCAGGCACGGTAGTTCGGCAGCACCATGAAGCCGAGGTTGGTGGCGCTGTCCAGTGCATCGGGCGGGTCGTAGGCCAGGCCCGAGACGCCGTAGACCGAGCGGAAGACGCCCTCGACCACCAGCGTCAGCCCGAGCGTGAGCAAGAGGCCGTACAGGTTGTCGAGCTTGTAGATCCAGCGCAGCAGCAGGCGCTCGATCAGCACGCCGAACACCCCGACGACGATCGGCGCCCCCACCAGCATGACCCAGTAGTTGATGCCGAAATAGTTCATCGCCATCCAGCTCAGCACCGCGCCGAGCATGAACAGCGCGCCGTGGGCGAAATTGATGACGTTGAGCAGGCCGAAGATCACCGCCAGCCCAAGGCTCAGGATCGCGTAGAACGAGCCGTTGACGAGCCCGAGCAGCAGCTGGCTGAGCAATCCGGAAAGCGTGATGTTCATGGCCTGTTCGAGGTCAGGGCAGCGCCCGCGCGGCTACGTTCCCAGGCTCATTTCCAGAGCTTGCACTTGGTCTCGGCCTTGGTCGTGAAGACCTGGTCGCCCGGCAAGGTGGCGATCACCTTGAGGTAGTCCCAGGGCTTGGTCGACTCGGCCGGCGACTTGACCTCGGTCAGGTACATGTCGTGCTGGAAGGTGCCGTCCGGCCGGATCATGCCCTTGCCATAGAAGTCGTCGATCTTCATCGACTTGAGCTGGGCCATGACCTTGTCGGCATCGGTGGTCTTGGCGGCCTCGACCGCCTTCAGGTAGGTCATGGTGGCGGAGTAGTCGGCCGCCTGCACGTCGGTCGGCATGCGCTTGGTCTTGTCGAAGAAGCGCGCGGCCCACTTGCGGGTGGCATCGTTCTGGTCCCAGTACCAGCTGGTGGTCATCAGGAGGCCTTCGGTGTTCTTCAGGCCCAGGCTGTTGATGTCGGACAGGAACACCAGGAGGCCGGCCAGCTTCATGGTCTTGTTGATGCCGAATTCCTTGGCCGCCTTGATGCTGTTGACGGTGTCGCCGCCGGCGTTGGCCAGGCCCAGGATCTGCGCCTTCGAGTTCTGCGCCTGCAGCAGGAAGGAGGAGAAGTCCGAGGCGTTCAGCGGATGCTTGACCGAGCCGACCACCGTGCCGCCCTTCTCGACCACCACCTTGGCGGTGTCGTCCTGCAGCGCCTGGCCGAAGGCGTAGTCGGCGGTCAGGAAGAACCAGCTCTTGCCGCCGCGCGCCACCACCGCCGCGCCGGTGCCCTTGGCCAGGGCCACCGTGTCGTAGGCATAGTGCACCGTGTAGGGGCTGCAGGCTTCGTTGGTCAGCGCGGAGGTGCCGGCGCCGTTGTTGAAGTAGACCCGCTTCTTCTCCTCGGCCACCTTGGCCATCGCCAGCGCGGTGCCCGAATTGGTTCCGCCGAAGACCATCGTCACGCCCTGCGTGTCGATCCACTCGCGCGCCTTCGAGGCGGCGATGTCGGCCTTGTTCTGGTGGTCGGCCGACAGCAGCTCGATCGGCTGGCCGAGCGCCTTGCCGCCGAAGTCGTCGATCGCCATCTGGATCGCGGTGACGCCGTACTTGCCCTCGATGTCGGCGTAGAGGCTGGACATGTCGGTGATCAGCCCGATCTTGACCTTCTCCTGCGCCTGCGCGGCATGCGTCGCGAGGCCGGCGGCGCCGAGCAGCAGGGCGAGGATCTTGAGTTGCGTCTTCATGGGTGGGGTCTCCTGGGTTGATTCGAAATAGGAAAAAGAAGAAGCCGGTCGCGGTTCAGACGCCCAGCAGTTCATTGAGCACGGGCATCTTGGCCTCGAGCTGTGCGGCGCCGAAGCCCTCGACCATGCGGCCATGCTCCATGACATAGAAGCGATCCGCCAACGGTGCCGCGAAGCGGAAGTTCTGCTCCACCATCAGCACGGTGTAGCCCTTGCCGCGCAGCATGTGGATCATGCGGGCCAGCGCCTGCACGATCACCGGCGCCAGGCCTTCGGAGATTTCATCGAGCAGCAGCAGCTTGGCGCCGGTGCGCAGGATGCGCGCGACCGCCAGCATCTGCTGCTCGCCGCCGGACAGCCGCGTCCCCTGGCTGTGGCGGCGCTCGGCCAGGTTCGGGAACATGGCGTAGATCTCGTCGACCGACATGCCCTGGCCCATGCCCTTGAGCGGCGGCGGCAGCATGAGGTTCTCCTCGCAGGACAGGCTCGCGAAGATGCCGCGCTCCTCGGGGCAGTAGCCGACGCCCAGGTGCGCGATGCGGTGGGTGGCCATGCCGATGGTCTCGGTGCCGTTGACCTTGATGCTGCCGCGCCGCGCGCCGGTGAGCCCCAAGATGGCGCGCATCGTGGTGGTGCGGCCGGCACCATTGCGGCCCAGCAGCGTCACCACCTCGCCCGGCTGCACCACCAGGTCGACGCCGTGCAGCACATGCGACTCGCCATACCAGGCCTGCAGATCCTTGATCTCGAGCGCCGCCACCATCAGTGGGCACCCTGCAATTGGCCTTCGGTGGTGCCCATGTAGGCTTCCATCACCTGTGGGTTCTTCGACACCTCGGCATAGGGCCCCTCGGCCAGGACTGCACCGCGCTGGAGCACCGTGATGGTGTCGGCAATGGTCGAGACCACGCTCATGTTGTGCTCCACCATCAGGATGGTGCGGCCGGCGGAGACCCGCTTGATCAGTTCGGCCACGCGATGCACGTCCTCGTGGCCCATGCCCTGGGTCGGCTCGTCGAGCAGCATCAGTTCGGGCTCCATCGCGAGCGTGGTGGCGATCTCGAGCGCGCGCTTGCGGCCATAGGGCAGGTTCACCGTCATTTCGTCGGCCAGTTCCTCGAGGCCCACTTCGGCCAGCAGCTCACGGGCGCGGGCGTCGAGCGGCGTCAAGGACTTCTCGCTCTTCCAGAAATGAAACGAGGTGCCGAGCGAACGCTGCAGGCCGAGGCGCACGTTCTCCAGCAGGCTCAGATGCGGAAAGACCGCGGAGATCTGGAACGAGCGGATGATGCCGCGCCGGGCGATCTGCGCCGGGCGCTCTTTGGTGATGTCCTGGCCGTTGAACAGGATCGTCCCCGAGGTCGGCTCGAGGAACTTGGTGAGCAGGTTGAAGCAAGTGGTCTTGCCGGCGCCGTTGGGGCCGATCAGCGCATGGATCGAACCCCGGATGACGCGCAGATCCACCTCGCTGACCGCGGTGAAGCCCTTGAATTCCTTGGTGAGCTGGCGCGTCTCGAGAATGACGTCGCTCATCTCGCGCGGTCACTCGTTGGCTGGCAATAAGAATCGGTCATGCGGTCCATCTGCGCACATCATCCTCGATGCGCGACCGCATTGTTCACGAGCGTTACGAATATTGCCTACTGGGGCAAATGCCTAGGGTCCGCGCCACGCTCAATGCGCGCCCGCAGCGGCGTCGGAGGCGCCGGTGCCGCGCGTGGGCTTGGCCAGCCAGACCAGCGGAATGAGCGCCAGGAACAGGACCGCCGAGCCATAAAACACGTCGGTCGCGGCCAGCATGTAGGCCTGCTGGTCGACCAGGCGATTGATCTGCGCCAGCACCTGGGCGCCGCTGAAGCCGCTGGCGCCCAGGCCGGCGATGGCGCTGGTCGCCGCCGAGCTGCCCTGGTTGATCGCGTCCACGAGCTGGGTGTGATGCAGCGTGGCCCGGTTCTCCCACACCGTGGTGGCGACCGAGGTGCCGACCGCGCCGGCGGTGATGCGCAGGAAGTTCGACAGTCCCGAGGCCGCCGGGATCCGGTCCGGCGCCAGGCCCGACAGCGTGATCGTCACCAGCGGGATGAAGAAGAACGCCATCGCCACGCCCTGGATGATGGTCGGGATCATGATGGTCCAGATGTCGGCGTTGGTGTTGAGGTTCGAGCGCATCCACATCACGAGCGCGAACACCAGGAACGAGAAGGTCGCGAAGCGGCGCGGATCGACCTTGCTCACTGTCAGCCCGACGATCGGCGAGAAGATGATCGCCAGCATGCCCACCGGCGCCATCACCATGCCCGCCTGCGTGGCCGTGTAGCCCATGAACTGCTGCAGCCACAGCGGCAGGATCACCACGTTGCCGAAGAACAGGCCGTAGGCCACCGCCGTGGCGAACGCACCCGACCAGAAATTGCGCCGCTGGAACAGCGCCAGGTCCACCACCGGATGCTTGTCGGTCAGCTCCCAGATCAGGAAGAACGCGAAACCCACCACCGCGACGATCGCCAGCGTCATGATCACGGACGAGTGGAACCAGTCGAGTTCCTTGCCCTTGTCGAGCACCAGCTGCATCGAACCCACCCACAGCACCAGCAGCGCCAGCCCGATGCCGTCGATCGGCACCTTGCGGGTCGCGCTCTCGCGCTTGCGGAAGATGGTCCAGGTGATGCCGGCTGCCATCAGCCCGACCGGAATGTTGATGTAGAAGATCCAGGGCCAGGAAATGTTGTCGGTGATGTAGCCGCCCAAGAGCGGCCCCATGACCGGCGCCACCAGGGTGGTCATCGACCACATCGCCATCGCCAGCCCGGCCTTGGAGCGCGGATAGCTCGACAGCAGCAGGGTCTGCGACAGCGGAATCATCGGGCCGGCCACGAAGCCCTGCAGCGCCCGGAAGGCGATCAGGGTGGTCATGTTGGGCGCCAGGCCGCAGAGCCAGGAGCTGATGATGAACAGCAGCACGCTGGTCAGGAACAGCCGCACCTGGCCGAAGCGCTGGGTGAGCCAGCCGGTCAGCGGCACCGCAATGGCGTTGGACACCGCGAAACTGGTGATGACCCAGGTGCCCTGGGTCGTGCTGACGCCGAGGTCGCCGGCGATCGCGGGCAGCGACACGTTGGCGATCGAGGTGTCGAGCACGTTCATGAAGGTCGCCGCCGACAGGGCGATGGTGCCCCAGACGCGCATGGCTCCATCGAGCGGCGCGGGCTGCACGGAAGCGGGAGCGTTCGACATCGCGCGGGCCGCGGGAAATCAGCCGGGTTGCGCTTGCGACGAGGGGGCGCCCGGCTTGGCGCTGGCGGGCGGCGGCTTGTGCGCCGCCGCGTCGCGGCCCAGGTTGGCAGCGATGATGCGCTGCACTTCGGCTTCGGCGCCCTTGTCGAGGTCGGTGTAGACCTGCGTCTGGATCAGCGCGCCGTCGCGCGGCGCGGCGGCGAGCGCCTTGCCGTCCTGGTTGCGCACATCCACCTCGGCGTCCATCGACAGGCCGACACGCAGCGGATTGGCCTTGAGCTGTTCCGGGTCGAGCGCGATGCGCACCGGCACGCGCTGCACCACCTTGATCCAGTTGCCGGTCGCGTTCTGCGCCGGCAGCAGGGCGAAGGCGGAGCCGGTACCCACGCCGAGGCCGGCCACGCGCCCGTCGTACTCGACCTTCTTGCCGTACAGGTCGGCGGTCAGCTTGACAGGTTGGTCGATACGGATGTTGCGCAGCTGGACTTCCTTGAAGTTGGCGTCGACCCACAGCTGGTTCAGCGGCACGATCGACATCATCGGGCTGCCGGCCGAGACGCGCTGGCCGAGCTGGACCGTGCGCTTGGCCACGTAGCCCTCGACCGGCGCCGGCATCTCCACACGCTGGAGGGCGAGGTAGGCTTCGCGCAGCTTCGCCGCGGCGGCCAGCACGCTCGGGTGTTCCTGCACGCTGGTGCCGTCGGTCAGCGACTGGTTGCTGGACAGTTGCTCGCGCGCCGCCAACAGGCTGGCCTGCGCTGCGGCCAGCGAGCTCTTCGCAGCTGCCACCGCAGTCTCCGTATGGTTGAGCTCTTCCTTGGACACCGCGCCGTTGCCGGCCAGCGCCTGGCGGCGCTTCAGGTCGTCCTGGGCCCGGCCCAGGTCGCTCTGCGCCCGCACGATATCGGCTTCGCGCAGGCTCACCTGGGCGGCCAGCGAGGCATT
>DASXKG010000342.1:0-6937 GCA_036496965.1 Variovorax sp. | reverse complement strand
CGTCGCCCAGGCGTTCGAAGGCCTCGATGCGGGCGTGCTGGCTCAGCGTGTAGTCGAGTTCGTCGATGCCTTCGATGAGGCAATGGCGCGCGAAGGCATCGACGCTGAAGCTGCTTTCGATGCCTCCCGGCCCGGCAACTTTCAGCGCTAGCAGGTCGATCCGCACATGCGCCCCGGGATGGGCGCGCAGCGCGTCCAGCAGGGCATCCACGCAGGCCTGCTCGAGGCGCACCGGAAGCAATCCGTTCTTCAGCGAATTGCTGAAGAAGATGTCGCCGAAGCTGGGTGCGATCACCGCCCGAAAGCCGCCGTCATGCAAGGCCCAGACGGCATGCTCGCGCGAGGAGCCGCAACCGAAATTGCGCCCGGCCACGAGGATGCGCGCATCCGCATAGGCCGGGTCGTTCAATGGAAAGTCGGCCCGCGCTGCGCCCTGCGCGTCGCGGCGCACATCGCAAAAGAGAAAGCGGCCGAAGTCGGCCGAGCGCGGCTTCTGCAGGTACAGCGCAGGCACGATCTGGTCGGTGTCCACGTTGGCGAGGCCCAGCGGCACGGCCACCGCATCGAGCTGGCGAAAGGCTTCCATCAGGACGCCTCCAGCAACAGATCGCGCACGTCGGCCAAACGGCCGGTGACCGCGGCAGCCGCAGCCATGGCCGGACTCATCAGGTGGGTGCGTGCGCCCGGTCCCTGGCGGCCGACGAAGTTGCGGTTGGAGGTCGACGCGCAGCGCTGGCCCGGGGGCACCTGGTCGCCGTTCGTGCCCAGGCACATGGAGCAGCCGGCGTAGCGCCATTGAAAGCCGGCCGCCCGGAACACCTGGTCGAGCCCTTCGGCCTCCGCCTGGCGCTTGACCAGGCCCGAGCCCGGGACCACCCACGCCTCGACGCCCTCGGCCACGCGGCGACCGCGCGCCACGGCGGCCGCGCTGCGCAAGTCCTCGATGCGCCCATTGGTGCACGAACCGATGAACACGCGATCGACCGGCAGCGTCGTGAGCAGCTGCCCGGCTTCGAGCCCCATGTAGGCCAGCATGCGCCGCATGCCCGCGCGGCGCTCCTCGTCCTTGCCGCTGGCCGGATCCGGCACGCGGCCCGAAATGGGCAGCACGTCCTCGGGGCTGGTGCCCCAGGTGACCATGGGCGCAATGTCCTCGGCCTGCAGCGTGACTTCGCGGTCGAAGGGTGCGCCGACATCGCCGGGCAGGCGGCGCCAGCGCGCCACGGCCTGGTCCCAGGCGCCGCCCCGCGGAGCGAACGGGCGATCTTCGAGCCAGGCGATTGTGAGCTCGTCCGGCGCGATCATGCCGGCGCGTGCGCCGGCCTCGATCGACATGTTGCACACCGTCATGCGCGCTTCCATGGACAGCGCGCGGATTGCCGAACCGGCGTACTCGATCACATGGCCGATCGCACCGGCGGCGCCGATCCGGCCGATGACCGCGAGGATGATGTCCTTGGCGCTCACGCCCGCGCCGAGCCGGCCTTCGACATGGACGCGCATCGCCCGCGGCTTGCGCTGCCAGATCGTCTGCGTCGCCAGCACATGCGCCAGTTCCGAGGAGCCGATGCCGAAGGCCAGGGCGCCCAAGGCGCCGTGCGTGGAGGTGTGGCTGTCGCCGCACACGATCGTCATGCCCGGCAGGCTCAGCCCCTGCTCAGGGCCGACCACATGCACGATGCCCTGCCGCTCGTCATCGAGGCCAAAGAAGCGAATGCCCGCCGCCCGGCTGTCGCTTTGCAGGGCCTGGGCCATGGCGCGCTTTTCCGGGTCGGCAATGTCGTCGAGCGAGCGGCTGCCGCTCGGGACGTAGTGGTCCGGGGTGGCGAAAGTCTTCAGTGGCCGCCGCACGGTCAGCCCGCGCTGGCGCAGCATCTCGAAGCCCGGCGCAGAACCGTCCTGTACCAGGTGGCGATCCACGTAGAGCAGGGTCTGGCCGTCGTCGCGCTGCATCACCACATGCTCGGACCAGATCTTGTCGAACAGCGTGCGCGGGTGATTCATGTCAGTTTTCCACCACGCTGCCGCGTGACCCGCGACGCATGAAACCGGCGCAACCAAATACCAGGGATAGCGCGGAACCGGCTTTGCCGGGCCGCAGGTATCGCCCCCTTCGAGGGGGAGGCGCCGCAGGCGCTTCGGGGGTATTCATTCAATCTTTGCGCCGGAGACGCGCACGATCTCGGCGTAGCGCCGGGTCTCGGAGGCCATGAATTCGCCGAACTCCTCCGGCGTGCCACCGCCGATCTCGGCGCCGAAATCGAGCATGCGCTTCTGGAACTGCGGCGACTTGAGCACCAGGTTGGCTTCGGCGTTGAGCTTGTCGATGATGGCGCGCGGCGTACCCGCGGGCGCCGAGAGCCCGTACCACGACGAGGCGTAGACGCCGGGCAAGCCGGCTTCGTCGAATGTCGGCACGTCGGGCAGGGCGGGGTTGCGCTTCTTCGATGCGACGGCCAGCGCACGCAGCTTGCCGCCGGTGATGAAGGGCAGGCAGGTGGTGGTATCGAGCATCAGCGAGATATGGCCCGATATCAGGTCCGCTTCGGCGGGCGAGGTGCCCTTGTAGGGCACGTGCTGGATATGGATCCCGGCAGCGGATGCGAATTGCACCGCGGCCAGATGCTGGGACGAACCGACGCCGGCCGATCCGTAGTTGAGCTTGCCCGGATTGGCGCGTGCCGCCTCGATCACGTCCTGGACGGTCTTGAATGGCGAGTCGACCGGCACCACCAGGATGTTGGGCACGGCAGACACGTAGATGATCGGTTCGAAATCCTTGACCGGGTCGAAGCCCAAGCGGTTGTAGAGACTGATGTTCACTGCATTGGGACTGATCGACG
This sequence comes from Variovorax sp., assembly GCA_036496965.1. GTDB lineage: Bacteria > Pseudomonadota > Gammaproteobacteria > Burkholderiales > Burkholderiaceae_C > Variovorax. The sequence continues at coordinate 4,094 of DASXKG010000342.1, read as the reverse complement.
ACATCAGCAGGTTGTAGCCGTCAGGCCGGGCCCGCGCAGCCACCTCGGTGCCGATGTTGCCGCCGGCGCCGGCACGGTTGTCCACGATGATCGGCTGGCCCGGGCGCTGGCCGAGTCCTTCGGACATCATCCGGGCGGTGGTGTCGACGCCGCCGCCGGGCGGCCAGGGCACCATCAGCCGAATCGGCTGATTCGGATAGCCATCGATGTCTTGCCCGGCCGCGGCACCCATGGGGGCCGCGACCATCGCCGCCAGCATGAAGGCATGCAATTTCTTCATCATGTTCTTTGTCTCCAGTTTTGCCGCGACCCATGCTATTTGCCAGAGAACGCTGCTGCAATCACAATTAAGGCATGTACCGCATGAGTAAACCTCATGCCACAACAGGCTTCACCCCAGCTCGTGCCGCGCCGCCTTCCGCCACTCAATGCCCTGCGTGCCTTCGAGGCGGCGGCGCGCTGCGCCAGCTTCACGCGGGCTGCCGAAGAGCTTTTCGTGACGCAGGGAGCGGTGAGCCGCCACATCGCCACGCTCGAGGCCTGGTCGAGGGCACCGCTGTTCGATCGCACGCGCCACGGCATCGCGCTGACGGCGCGCGGCCAGGCCTATTTCGGCACCGTGCGCGCGGCACTCGACCAGATCGAGCACGCCACACGGCAACTCCTGGCCAGTCCTGATGAGCAATTGCTGCGCATCAAGCTGCCTCCCACCTTCGCCATCCGATGGCTGGTGCCGCGCCTGGCGCAATTCCACGCGCTCCATCCGGGCATCGATGTGCAGATCACCACCTCGCACCAGCGCGCCGACTTCGCGCACGAGGATGTGGACGTGAGCATCTATGGCGACACGATGCCCCCGAGCGCAGCCGGCGGCCAGCTGCTGTTCGCGGCCACCTTGCTGCCGGTGTGCGCGCCGGGACTGCTGAAAAAGGGTCCGGCGCTGGCCACGCCATCGGACCTGGCAGGGCATGTGCTTTTGTGCTCCATGAACACGCCGCACGACTGGCCGACCTGGTTCGCCGCGGCGCAGGTGGTCGGCCTGGATGGCAACAGCGGGCTCAAGTTCGAAAACGCGGCGCTGGCCTACCAGGCGGCGGTCGATCGCCTGGGCGTGATGATCGCGACGCGCGCCTTCGTGGAAGACGACCTCGCGGCGCGGCGCCTGACGGCGCCATTCGCGCTCCAGGCCGAAGCCAGGCGCGGCTATTTTCTTGCGCACCGCGCGCAGGATCCTCTAGCCTCGCGGGTCCGGGCCTTCGTGGACTGGATCACGAAAGAGGCCGCTGGCCAGAGCGCACGCTCCGAGAGCCAGGGCCTCAGGCCATTGAAGAAGAGGAGGAATTCATCGTGAAAACCCAGGTGGCAATCATTGGCGGCGGCCCCGCAGGCATGCTGCTGTCCGAGATGCTGCATCAGGCCGGCGTCGACAGCGTGGTGCTCGAGAAGCACACCCCGGCGCATGTGCTGGGCCGCATCCGGGCCGGGGTGCTGGAGCACGGCACGGTCGAACTGCTGCGCAGACTCGGCCTGGGCGAGCGCATGGACCGCGAAGGCCATCCGCACGACGGCATGCAGATCGTCTGGGCCGGCCGCGAGAATTTCATGATCGACGTGCGCAAGCACCTGGGCAAGCGCTTCATGGCCTATGGCCAGACCCAGATCCAGGAAGACCTGATGGCGGCGGCCGAGCGCCGACATGCCGCCGTCTTGAATGAAGTCGACGAGGTTGAGTTGCAGGGCCTGGACAGCGACCGGCCCTGGGTCGGGTTCTCCCATCGCGGCGAGCGGCTGCGCCTGGACTGCGACTTCATCGCCGGCTGCGACGGCTTTCACGGCGTGGCGCGCAAGGCCATGCCGAGCGCCATCCTGCGCGAGTTCGAGAAGGTCTATCCCTTCGGCTGGCTCGGCGTGCTGTCGCCCACGCCGCCGCTGCCGGACATCGTCTATGCCAACAATCCGCGCGGCTTTGCCCTGGCCTCGATGCGCAGTCCCACGCTCAGCCGCTACTACGTGCAAGTGCCCCTGGACGCGCGGCTGGAAGACTGGTCCGACGATCGCTTCTGGACGGAATTGAAGGCCCGCTTTCCGCGCGAGATGGCCGAGGCCATCGTCACCGGCCCATCGATCGAGAAGTCCATCGCGCCGCTGCGCAGCTACGTGGCCGAGCCGATGCGGCATGGCCGACTGTTCCTGGCCGGCGATGCCGCGCACATCGTGCCGCCGACCGGCGCCAAGGGCCTGAACCTGGCGGTGTCCGACGTGTTCTACTTGGCGCGCGCCTTCGGCGACTTCTACCGCCACGGCACGCCGCGGCTGATCGACAGCTACAGCGACATGGCGCTCAGGCGGGTATGGAGTTCGGTTCGGATCTCCTGGTACCTGACCAACCTGCTGCATCGCTTTCCGGACATGAGCGACTTCGACCAGCGGGCACAGGAATACGAACTGCACTACCTGCGCTCCTCGCAACTCGCCCAGGCTGCGCTGGCCGAGCAATACGCGGGGCTTGCGTTCGAGGAGCCCGGGCCGCAGCACGGGACTTGAGGCCGACATCGGAGTCAAGTCGCGGAAGGGAGCTTGCCGCTACGATGAGCGCCGCCCAGCCGTTCCGAAGGCACCATGAACATCGTCAAGCAGATCCTCAAGTTCAACGCCAGCCGCGAGTCCGAGCGGCTGGCGCTCAAGTACCGCAACATGCGCGGCGATCCTTTCATCTTCCTGCGCGCGACCTGCCATCTGTTCTACGCCCGGCTGCCCATGGAGCCGATCATGCGCAAGGCGCCGGCCGCATGGGCGTGCGGCGACCTGCACCTGGAGAACTTCGGCAGCTACAAGGGCGACAACCGGCAGGTCTACTTCGACCTGAACGACTTCGACGAGGCGCTGCTGGCACCGCTGACCTGGGATCCGGTGCGCGGCCTCGCCAGCATCCTGGTCGGTGGCAGCACGCTGCATCCGGACCCCTCCGTGCCGCTGCATCTGTGCGATGTGTTCCTCGATGCCTATGCGCGCACGCTGGCCGACGGCAAGCCGCGCTGGGTGGAACGGGAGACAGCCGTGCCGCCGGTGAGCGAGCTGCTGCAGGCCGTGCGGCTGCGTGCACGTCCGGACTTCCTCGATAGCCGCACCGAGCGCCTGGGGCGCCGCAGGCGCATCCGCATCGACGGGCGCAAGGCGCTTGCCGCGAGTGCGCAACAGAAGGCGGCGGTGCGCGATTTCATCCAGGCCTTCGCGGTGCAGCAGCCGGCGCCGCGCTTCTTCGACGTGCTGGACGTGGCGCGCCGCATCGCCGGCAACGGCAGCCTGGGGGTGGATCGCTACATGGTGCTGGTGCGCGGCAAGGGCTCGCCGGACGCCAACTACCTGCTCGACCTCAAGCAGGCGCTGCCCGCCTCGCCGCAGCCGCGCGATCCCCTGGCGCAGCCGGCATGGGCCGACGAGGCGCAACGCGTGATCACGGTGCAGCGGCGCATGCAGGCCATCGCAATGGCCTTCCTGCACCCGGTCCAGATGAATGGTCAACCCTATGTGCTGCGCGCCCTGCAGCCCAGCGAGGACCGGGTGGCGCTCGGGAGCAGCGGTGTGCGGCATCCGATCGCCCGGCTGGAGCACCTGATGACGGTGATGGCCCAATGCCTGGGTTGGGCGCAGCTGCGCGCCAGCGGACGCAGCGGCTCGGCCAATGCCGACGCGCTGATCGACTTCACCCGGGGCGCCAAGTGGCGGCGCCAGCTGATGGAGGTCGCGCGCCATTGTGCAGCCGAGGTGGAGAGCGACTGGAAGGTCTACACCGCGGCCTACGACCAGGGGGCCTTCAACCTCTGACGCGCGACGAACCGCGGTCCCGATCGGCGGTATGCGCAACCCGGCTCGTGCGGTGATCCAGAAGCACGCGCGCCGTGTACAACAACGATGACCCCCGCCCCCCAGCCCTCGGCGAACCTGCGGGTTCTCGAGCGCCCCGTCTCGACCCCGGTCCCCGGTCAGGCGTCGAAGCCGAGCGGCCAGGATCCGGCGCAGCTGCTGCAGGCGGTGGCACGGGACCAGGACCGGCAGGCCTTTGCCCTGCTGTTCAGGCACTTCGCCCCGCGCGT
>DASXKG010000341.1:0-7573 GCA_036496965.1 Variovorax sp. | reverse complement strand
GCGATTCGGTGAGGACCTGCATGCGTCGATTCTTCCGGTTTCGACGCAAAATATGCATCATTTTTTGAAGCATTTTGCTCAAAGATATGAAGATCAATCGGCAAAACAAGAAAAGTGGCGAAGAATTGTTTGACAAGTTCGACTTGGCGATCCTGCGCGCCTTGCTGCAGGACTCGCGCCGCACCCTGCAGGACATCGGCGCCGAAGTCGGCCTGTCACCCACGAGCTGCTGGAGCCGCATCAGGAAGCTGGAGAGCGCCGGTGTCATCAAGCGCTACACGGTCGACCTCGATGCCGCCAAGCTCGGCTACCACGACTCGGTGATCGTGCAACTCACGCTGGAGAGCCACAGCGACGAAACCCTGTATGAGTTCGGCCGCGTGCTGGCGACGATCCCGGAAATCCAGGAGGCCTATCTGGTCTCGGGCGACTACGACTACTACATCCGCATCGCGGTGCGCGACACGCGCGACTACGAACGCCTGCTGCGCGAGAAGCTCTACAAGATTCCGGGCATTCGCCACAGCCAGTCGCACTTCGTGCTGCGGGTGCTCAAGGAAGCCAGCGTTCCGCTGATGCAGGTAGGCTGAGGCGTCCCCGACCGCCTACGCCCCGGCCACGAGCGTCGCCACGCCCTGGAGATCGGCAACGACGTGGTCGGGGCGCTGGCCCATCTCGTCGAAGGCGCCGCCGTAGCGGTCGACCCAGCAGACGCGATAGCCGAAATAGCGCGCGCCGGTGGCGTCCCAGGCGTTGGACGAAACGAAGAGGATCGACGAGCGCTCGATGCCCAGCCGCTGCTCGGCCAGCGTGTAGACAGAGGCATGCGGCTTGAAGACGCGAACTTCGTCGACGCTGATCAGATGGGCGAATTCGTCGCGCAGCCCGGCATGGCCGACCACTTCGTCGATCGAACGCCGGGAGCCGTTGGACAGGATGGCCAGCGGGTGCGCAAGCGCATTCAAGCGGCGCAGGGTCGCTGGAACCTCCGGGAAGGGGCTCAGCTGCAGATAGGCATTGCAAAGCACCTGCCGGCGCTCGTCGTCGAGGCGCAGCTGCATTTGCCTGCAGGCGAAGACAAGCGCGTCCGCCGTCGCGTCCTCGAAACTCACGTACTGGCCCATCAAGCTTCGCAGCCAGGTGTATTCGAGCTGTTTCTGGCGCCATAGCGCGCTGAGTTCGCGGCCACGCCCGGCAAAGAACGCCTCGCATTGCGCCGCGACCGAGTGCACGTCGAAAAGCGTTCCGTAGAGATCGAAGACCACAGCCTGGATGGGGTTCATACAGCACATCCTAGCGCTCCCTATGCCTTTCGACAGAGGCGTCACGGTCTGCGGCCGGCCATTTGAAGAAGGCGCAATGCGAATTAAGTCACGAAGCCTTTTCCCTGTCACACGCCTTTCGTGACGATGATCCAACATCGAACCAACCCTGTTGGAGGACTCCCATGCGACTCACCACCAGCCACCGCCGGCAGGCGAACCGCATGCCGGAGCCCGAGCCGACACCACGCCGTTCCGTGGCCCGCGCCATTGCCAGTGTCTTCGGCGCCTTGAGCGGCCAGCGCGAGCGCGACGCCGAGCGGGCTCGCGAGCAATTCGAGCACCTCGACATCGACCAGCGCGTGCGCCGCATCGGCGAGTGGTAGCGGCTGGGCCGGGGTCGCACCGGCTGGCTGTCCGACCCGGTTACTTGAGAAAATCCTGCAGCGTCTTGCCGCTGTCGAGTGCCGCCTTCAGCCACTTGGGCTTGGGGCCACGGCCGCCCCAGGCGTTGCCCGCGTCGTCGGCATAGTGGAGCTTGGACGGCGCGCGCTTGGACCTTTTGGCGCCGGCAGCTGCCGCGGCCGGCCCGGCGCTGACTCCGAGGCGGAATTCGTCGATGGAGCGGCCGGCTTCCAATGCATCGCGCAGCCAATGCGGACGCGGCCCGCGGCCCGACCAGACATTGCCGTTGCCGTCGCCAAAGCTGGCTTTGGATGAGGACTTTGATTTGACTGCTGTTGCCCGGGTTTTCGGGGTCTTTGCCAATTCGAGACCCAAATGCGCAGCGGTCAGGCCATAGTGGGCGATTGCGACCTTGATGCGGTCGACCACGCCTTTGATTTCATCATGGCGCAGTGATTCCGCCTGTCGCTGCAACTGCTCAATCTGCTTTTGAATCTGCTTGTATGTCTTTGCCATTGCGAGTGCTTTCGTCTAATTGATCGGGGAACGCTAGCTTACTCGCCTGGAATTGGCGTCCTGACAGAATCCCGACTCCCGGGCGAGATCGTGTATTGCAATGGCCGCAATCACGCACGGTCACGGGATGGATCCGACATGGGCTGGCCGGCGTCGTGGTCGCGGTGGACCCCTCGCGCGCTGCCCCAGGCGTCGGCATTGTTTCAAACGCGCAAACACTGTGGTTCGATTCTCAAGGGTTTTCCCCTAGGGAATCGGCGCAAAATTCACCCCACGGACCAGCCCGATGGTTGATCCGGGTGAACAGGGCCCCGAGCAGGGTGGCCGGCTTCGGAGGAACGAGGCGGCACCCACCCAAGACCGGTTCGACATCATCCGACCCAACTGAAGGACAAATGAAATGACTGCCTCGAAACTTCTCTCTGCCATCGCCATTGCTCTGGCTGCCATCTCGGGCGGCGCCCATGCCGAGACCTATGATGGTGTTCACACCGTCAACTCGGTGGCCAGCCGTTCGGACCTCAAGGTGCAAGCGGTGAGCGCTGCCCACAGCGCGAACCCGTACGCCGACGGCGCCAATTCCGGCGTGCAAACCGTCGCCTCGACCGCCGACCGTGCCAGCGTGCACGCCGACGCCGTCGCCAAGGCCCACGATCCGCTGCAAAGCCTGGACCGTCGCGCTTTCTACCGGGACCAGGTGCCGGCCGCGTATTCCAAGCCGCGCGTCTCGCTGACCCGCCAAGCTGCGCTGTAATTCAGACCGCAAACCTGCCGCGCCGCGGCAATGAAAAACGGACCCCTCGGGGTCCGTTTTTCGTTGCGCCCTGCAACCAGGCTTGACTGGGCCTCAGGCGGGCGCGAGCACGATCAGCAGGTCCTTGGCCTGCACCCGGTCGCCCGGGCCGACCAGCACTTTCTCGACCACGCCTTCGCGGTCGGCGGCGATGTGGGTTTCCATCTTCATGGCCTCCAGGGAGACCAGCAGGTCGCCCACGGCGATCTTTTGTCCGGCCTTCACCGGCACCGAGACGATCGCGCCCGGCATCGGCGATGCCACATGCAGCGGGTTGCCGGGTTCGGCGACCTGGCGCCTGGCGCCGGCCGCCGCGCCGCCGGCCTCGGCGCGCTGCGCGATGTGGACCATGCGCGACTGGCCGTTCAGCTCGAACTGCAGCTTGTGGTCCTCGCCCTCGCCGCCGCGCTGGATGGCCTGCAGGGTCACCAGCAGCGTCTTGCCCGCATCGATGTCCACCGCCAGTTCGTCCTGCACGCGCATGCCGTAGAAGAAGGTGGGTGTCGGCAGCATCGAGGTGTCGCCGTACTGGCGCAGGTGCTCGAAGTAGCCCTTGGTCACCTTGGGATACATCAGCCAGGAGGCCAGCTGACGGTCGTCCAGGGGCACCTTGCAGTCGCCCTCGGCCTGCGCCCGCGCGGCCTTCAGGTCCACCGGCGGGAGCAGGTCGCCGGGCCTGTAGGGCGCCGGCGGCTCGGCCTTCAGCACCTTGCGCGACAGCTCGACCGGAAAGCCGTCCGGCGGGAAGCCGAGCTCGCCCTTGAACAGCGAGACCACCGATTCGGGAAAGGCGATCTCGCGCGCCGGGTCGGCCGCATCCGCAGCGCTCAGGTCGTTGGCCACCAGCATCAGTGCCATGTCGCCCACCACCTTGGATGTCGGCGTGACCTTGACGATGTCGCCGAACAGCTGGTTGACGTCCGCATAGGCATTCGAGACCTCGGTCCAGCGGTGCGCCAACCCGAGCGCGCGCGCCTGTTCGCGCAGGTTGGTGTACTGGCCGCCCGGCATCTCATGGTGGTAGACGTCGGCGGTGCCGGAGCGGATCTCGCTCTCGAAGGGCGCGTAGAAGCGGCGTACGCCCTCCCAGTACATCGAGGCCTCGTGCAGGGCCGGCAGCGAGATGCCGGGGTCGCGTTCACCGCCGCCGAGCGCCGCGGCAATGCTCGACAGGTTGGGCTGCGAGGTCAGGCCGCTCAATGCGTCGAGCGCAGCGTCGACTGCGTCGCAGCCGGCCTCGGCCGCGGCCAGCACCGAGGCGGCCGCGATGCCGCTGGTGTCGTGGGTGTGGAAGTGCACCGGCAGACCTGTTTCTTCCTTCAAGGCCTTCACCAGCAGGGCGGCCGCCTGCGGGCGGCAGACGCCGGCCATGTCCTTGATGCCCAGCACGTGCACGCCCGCGGCCTGCAGCTGGCGCGCGATGCCCAGGTAGTACTTGAGCCCGTACTTCGGGCGTTTCGGATCCATCAGGTCGCCCGTGTAGCAGATCGCGCCCTCGCACAGCGCACCGGCCTCGACGACGGCATCGATCGCCACGCGCATGTTGCCGACCCAGTTCAGCGAATCGAAGACCCGGAACAGGTCGATGCCCTGCGCGGCCGCCTGCTGCACGAAGAAGCGCACCACGTTGTCCGCATAGTTGGTGTAGCCGACCGCATTGGAGCCGCGCAGCAGCATCTGGAACAGGATGTTGGGCACGCGCCGGCGCAGTTCGGCCAGGCGCTCCCAGGGGTCCTCGTTGAGGAAGCGCAGCGCCACGTCGAAGGTGGCGCCGCCCCAGCATTCGAGCGAGAACAGCTGCGACAGCGCTCGCGCGTAGTAGGGCGCGATCGGCAGCATGTCCGCGCTGCGCATGCGCGTGGCCAGCAGCGACTGGTGGGCGTCGCGCATCGAGGTGTCGGTCAGGAGCACCTGCTTTTGCGCCAGCATCCAGTCGGCGAAGCCCTTCGGCCCGAGCGCGCGCAGCCGGTCGCGCGTGCCCGGCGGGACCGGCGCCAGCAGGTCGACGGCGGGCAGCACCGGCTTGGGCAGCGGCAGGTCGGGCAGCTTGCGGCCCTTCATCTCGGGATGGCCGTGGACGCTCACTTCGCCGACGTAGCGCAGCAGCTTCGTGGCGCGGTCGCGCCGGCGCGTGAAGGCCAGCAGCTCGGGTGTCTGGTCGATGAAGCGGGTGGTGACCGAGCCTTCGACGAAAGCCGGATGGTTGATCACGTTCTCGAGGAACTGCAGGTTCGAGGCCACGCCGCGGATGCGGAACTCGCGCAGCGAGCGGTCCATGCGCGCGATGGTCTCGCGCGGCGTGGGCGCCCAGGTCGTGACCTTGACCAGCAGCGAGTCGTAGTAGGGCGTGATCACCGCGCCGCCGTAGGCGGTGCCGGCATCCAGGCGCACACCGAAGCCGGCCGCGCTGCGGTAGGCGCTCAGCGTGCCGTAGTCGGGCAGGAAGCCGTTCGCCGGGTCTTCGGTCGTGATGCGGCACTGCAAGGCATGGCCGTTGAGGCGGATCGCCGACTGCGCCGGCACGCCGGTGGCGCGGCGCAGCAGCCGGCCCGCAGCGTCGAGTTCGTCCTCGACCAGGCCGATGCAGCCGCCTTCGCTGACCCGGATCTGCGCCTTGACGATGTCCACGCCGGTGATCAGCTCGGTCACCGTGTGCTCGACCTGGATGCGCGGATTGACCTCGATGAAATAGCACTTGCCGGCATCGGCATCCATCAGGAACTCGACCGTGCCGGCATGGGTGTAGTCGACCGTCTTCATCAGCTGCAGGGCGCTCTGGCACAGGGCCTCGCGCTGGGCGTCGTCCAGATAGGGCGCGGGCGCGCGCTCGACCACCTTCTGGTTGCGCCGTTGCACCGTGCAGTCGCGCTCGTACAGATGCACCAGATTGCCGTGGGTGTCGCCCAGGATCTGAACCTCGACGTGGCGGGCGCGCCGCACCAGCTTCTCGAAGTAGACCTCGTCGTTGCCGAAGGCCGAGAGGGCTTCGCGCCGCGAGGCCGCCAGCGAGGCCTCCAGCTCGCCCTCGTGCTCGATCACCCGCATGCCGCGGCCGCCCCCGCCCCAGCTGGCCTTGAGCATCAGCGGATAGCCCACTTCGGCGGCCAGGCGGCGCGATTCGGCCAGGTCGGCCGGCAGCGGTGGGGTGGCCGGCATCACCGCCACGCCGGCGGCCACCGCGGCATGGCGCGCCGCCACCTTGTTGCCCAGGGTGCGCATGATCTCGGGGCTGGGGCCGATCCAGCGGATGCCGGCATCCATCACGGCCTGGGCGAAATCCGGGTTCTCCGACAGGAACCCGTAGCCCGGGTGGATGGCATCCACCTTGGCCAGCCGCGCCACGCGCAGGATGTCCTCGATGTCCAGGTAGGCGGCCAGCGGCTGCTTGCCGTCGCCGACCAGGTAGCTCTCGTCGGCCTTGAAGCGATGCAGCGCCAGCCGATCTTCCTTCGAATAGATGCCGACGGTGCGCATGTGCATCTCGGAGGCAGCCCGCATCACGCGGATCGCGATCTCGGAGCGGTTGGCGACCAGAATCGATGCAATGGGGGCGCTTTTCATGCGAAGGACCTGGTTTGCGTTGGGTTGCGGCGAATGATGCCGGATGCCTCCCGGCACTGGATCCCGAGCCTGCAAGCTCCATACCAGCCGGGAATCGCCGGATGCATCGAAGGCCCGTGATGCGTATCATCGGCATCGAGCGGTTCCACCCTTCGCCCATTCATGAAAATCAAATCCAGGCACTGCCAACGCGCCGAGTGCGGCCAGCCATGCCGAAGCTGATCATGCTCACCGCCGCCGGCGAGAGCAGGCAGGTGGAGCTCAGGCCGGAACAAAGCACGATCGGCCGCGCAGCCCAGAACGACATCGTCGTCGACTCGATCCAGGCCAGCCGGGTGCATGCGCTGATCGATGTCGAGCGGGCCTTCGTGACCATTCGCGACCTGGGCAGCCGCAACGGCACCTTCGTGAACGACGTGCGCATCGAAAGCCAGGTGCTCGCCGAAGGCGACACCATCCGGCTCGGCACCTACGAGATGCGATTCAAGGCCGGCGACCAGGAGTTCAGCCAGGTCGAGGCCTTCCAACTGCCGTCGGTGCCGGGCCTGATGGTCGATTACGACCTGGACGACCAACCGACCGCGCCGGGCTTTCCGATGACCCAGAGCGGCGAGCTCTGAGCGGCGCGCTGCCTGCTCGATCTTCCCCTGCGCCGACGGGCTCAGCTCCTACCGTGTTCGTGGCGCGCGAGCGCCATCTGCAGATCCGCCATCAGGCGCGGATCGTGCTCGGCGCGGGCGAGGAAGCGACGGTCGGCGCGGGCGCTGGCACGGCGCTCGGCCGCATCGCGCCACGCGGCCGAGATGTCCGCGCCCACCACCCCGATGTTGCGCAGGCACAGCGCCAGCAGGGCGGCGAAGACTGCAAAGACGGCCAGGGCGGCCAGCATCCAGGCGGCGTCGAATGCGTGTGCCGTCCCTTGCGCGGCGACCGCCAGCAGGATGGAGGCCGCAATGATGACGATCCGCACCGCCAGGGCGCCTTGGCCCAGGCCGAGCCGGGTCGCGTCCGGCTGCGGGAAGGGCGCGCGGACGCG
>DASXKG010000340.1:0-2901 GCA_036496965.1 Variovorax sp. | reverse complement strand
TCAAGACCATCAACCCCGACAACGGCGCCCGCTACACGCCCTTCGTGCAGTTCGCAGAATCGGTGAACACGGCGCGTGCCGTCGCGCTCTACGCCAAGCTCTATCCGCTGTTCCAGTCCGCCTACGAGGAGCTCGGCTATTCGGGGCGCTACTTCAACGACCGCCTGGTGGCGGTGATCGATCACCTGCTGGCCACGCCCCAGCCGAGCGGGCCGGTGCAGGTCAAGCTCACCGAGGTGAAGGGCGAGTACGCGTCGGAGCATCCCCTGGTCAGCTACGAGTATGTCGACCCGCAGCTCGAATCGATGTCGGCGGGACAGAAGATGCTGGTGCGCATGGGCCCGGTCAACGAGCGCCGCCTGAAGACCAAGCTGGGCGAATTCCGCCAGCAGCTGGCCACCGGCGTGGTCGCGAAGAAGTGACGGCCAGCCTGCCTAGGACCCGTTCGTCGCGCAGGCCAGCGCGCGCCTGAGCAGCAGCCGGCGCTCGCGCGCGTTGCGCGTCAGTTCGGCGGCACGCTGGAACTCCGCGCGGGCTTCGGCGTGGCGCCCCAGCTTGGCCAGCAGGTCGCCGCGCACGCTCGGCAGCAGGTGGTAGCCCTGCAGCAGCGGCTCGTCGCGCAGCGTGTCGACCCGTTCGAGGCCCGCGGCCGGCCCGAAGGCCATCGACAGCGCCACCGCACGGTTCAATTCGACGATGGGCGAGGGCGCGATCCGGGCCAGCGCGTCATAGAGCGCTGCGATGCGCGGCCAGTCGGTCTCCGGCGCGCTGCGGGCCCGGGCGTGGCAGGCGGCGATGGCGGCCTGCAGGGCATAGGGCCCGAGCGCACCGCCCAGCCGCTCGGCCCGTTCGAGCGCTGCCAGGCCGCGGCCGATCAGCAGCCGGTCCCAACGGCCGCGGTTCTGTTCCATCAGCAAGACAGGCTCGCCCTGGGCATCGACGCGGGCACCGGCACGCGAGGCCTGGATCTCCATCAGCGCCGCCAGGCCATGGACTTCCGGGTCCTCGGGCATCAGCCCGGCCAGGATGCGCCCGAGGCGCAGCGCCTCCTCGCAGAGCGCGGGCCGCATCCAGTCTTCGCCGGCGGTGGCCGCATAGCCTTCGTTGAAGACCAGGTAGATGACCTCCAGGACCGAGGACAGACGGGCCTGCAGTTCGGGCCCGCGGGGTGCTTCGAAGGGGACGCGGGCCGCGGCCAGTGAGCGCTTGGCGCGCACGATGCGCTGCGCGATGGTGGCTTCGGGCACCAGGAAGGAGCGGGCGATCTCGTCGGTGGCGAGGCCGCCGACCAGGCGCAGCGTGAGCGCCACGCGCGCCTCGCGCGAAAGCACCGGATGGCAGGCGATGAACAGCAGCCGCAGCAGGTCGTCTCCCACCTCGTCGTCGAGCGCCGCGTCCACTGCCTCGGCGAAGTCCGCCGCGGCCATCGCATGCTGCGCATCGAGCTCGCGGGCCAGCTCGGGCGCCTTGCCCTCGTGCAGCATGCGCCGGCGCAGCGCATCGACCGCGCGATGCTTGGCCGCGACCATCAGCCAGGCGCCTGGGTTGTCCGGGATGCCGTCGCGCGGCCATTGTTCCAGCGCCGCGAGCAGCGCGTCCTGCGCCAGTTCCTCGGCCAGGCCCAGGTCGCGCACGCGGCGCGCCAGTGCAGCGACGATGCGCGCGGACTCGATGCGCCAGACGGCGTTGACGGTGCGGTGCGTCTCGTCGGGCGTCACGGCCGGCGCCACGGGCTCACGAAGGCCGACCTGGATCCGCGCGCGCCGCCATGTCGCCGCGCAGGCGTTCTTCCTGCTGGCGCAGCTCGGGCGTCATCAGTTCGCCGAAATCGGCGGCCTCGTAGACTTGGCGCAGCTCCAGTTGCACGTTGCCGCCGCCGTCGAGCGCCGGCCAGCGCCGCACCCAGGCCAGTGCCTCTGCGCGCGAAGCGACCTCGATCAGCGTGAAGCCGGCGATCAGTTCCTTGGCCTCGGCGAAAGGGCCGTCGGTGACGGTCGGCTTGCCGCCCGCGAACGAGATGCGCGCACCCTTGGCGCTCGGCTGCAGGCCCATGCCGTCGCGCATGATGCCGGCCTTGATCATCTCCTCGTTGTACTGGAGCATCTGGGTCAGCAGTTCCTCGCTCGGCAGGACGCCGGCTTCGGTGGCGGCGTCGGCCTTGCGAATGATCATGAATTTCATGTCGGTCCTCTGGCTTGCTCAGGCCTTGCGCGCCGCAATCTCGGCTGCGATGCGTTGTTCCTGTTCCCGCAGGTCGGGGGTGAACTCGGCGCCGAAGTCCTCGGCTTCGAACACCTGGCGCAATTCGATCTCGGTGCCCCCGTCGAAGGGCGCCCGGCGCAGCCATTCGAGGGCTTCCTCCTTCGAGCGCACCTGCCAGAGCCAGAAGCCGGCGATCAGCTCCTTGCTCTCGGTGAAGGGCCCGTCGGTCACGACCCGCTCCTTGCCCGAGAAGCGCATCCGCGCGCCCTTCGAACTGGGATGCAGCCCTTCGCCGGCCAGCATCACGCCGGCCTTGACCAGTTCCTCGTTGTAGCGCCCCATGTCCGCCAGCAGCTGGTGGCTGGGCATCACGCCGGCTTCCGAATCGGGACTGGCCTTGACGATCACCATGTATCGCATGTCATTGCTCCTTTGCATCGGAGTCCGGACCCCGGTCGGATTCGACCGCGCAGATCCGGGCTCTGATGGGACGTCGAACGGGCAGGGTCGGAATCGACAGGATGGGGCAAGGTCGTTGTAAGCAAATGTACGACCGGGCCGCCTTCAGCTGTCGGCGTACGCGTCCACCGGCACGCAGCTGCAGAACAGGTTGCGGTCGCCGTACACGTTGTCGACCCGGCCGATCGGCGGCCAGTACTTGGCCTGGCGCAGGGCCGCCAGCGGAAAACCGCCCAGTTC